>DATLBX010000057.1:0-64575 GCA_035526705.1 Acidimicrobiales bacterium
GGCCGCCGGGCGGCCCCTGGAGTCGAAGGCCTTCTCACCCGGATCGTCGGGGCCGCGGGCGAAGACGACGATGATGCGCGGCGGGCCGGGGATCACGGGGGCCTTGCGACTGGAGCCAGCGCCGGGACTTGAACCCGGGACCTACGGTTTACGAAACCGTTGCTCTACCGACTGAGCTACTCAGGCAATCATTTTGGCGGCTGGGCACCCCAACCCAGCCGCTGCCGAGCGTGGGGCCCCACCCACGCCGGCCAGGCTATGGGACGTTCCACACGGCTCCGTCCATCCGCTCTAGCCCAGTGAGACGAGCAGCGCGACGAGCAGCAGGACCTCGTTGGGATTGCGGATCAGCGCCTCGTTCGCCGCGCCGATCGCGGTGAGAGCCGCCAGATAACGGCGGGTTCCGGCGCGGTCCGCGGAGCCCAACTTCGAGCGGTAGTACTCCGCGAGCGTCGA
Source organism: Acidimicrobiales bacterium (assembly GCA_035526705.1). Lineage (GTDB taxonomy): Bacteria > Actinomycetota > Acidimicrobiia > Acidimicrobiales > JAHWKP01 > JAHWKP01. The sequence goes on from DATLBX010000057.1 coordinate 457, forward strand.
CAGACCGAGTCGGATCTCGTCGGTGCGGACTCGTCGCCGTTCTCGGCGGTGCCGAGTCTCGATGGTGGACCGGCCTGACCCCCGCTTCCCCCATTCGTTCTCCCGCTGAGCCAGCTCTGCCAGCTCCTCGGTATGGCGAGCCGCGAGCAGTCCGGCCTCGACTCCGTCGATCATGGCGATCAACTCGTCCACCACCGCCGTGGCCCCGTGGCCCGTTCCGTCCAGCCTTTCCGGGACCGTGCGCCACGAGTCGACTCTTCCGGCGAGCGACGGGTCGGCCGCCAGTAGCCGCGCCCGCTCGGGTCGGCCGCCGGAGCTCGCGGCTGCCAGCGTCGCGGCGCCCGGGTCGGCTCCTTCCGCGACCAGGCGTTCCACGATCCGCTCGGCGGGAACGGGACCGAAGTCGATGCGTGCGCACCGACTGGCGATAGTGACGAGCTCCGGCGGAACGTGTTCGGCAAGGGCAACGAACACAGTGGAGGGCGGCGGCTCCTCCATGGTTTTCAGAAGCGCCGGCCCGGCTTCTTCCACAAGGTGGAGTTCGTCGAGAATCAAGATCTTGCGGCGCGCCTCGACGGGCGCTTGGGCGGCGATCTGAATTACCTCGGCCGCCTCCCCAATCGACATGGACGCGCCCTCGCGCTGCACCACCCGTACGTCGGGGTGTACTTCCGAGAGGACCCGCCGGCAGACGTCGCAGTCGCCACACCCCCCTTCGTCGCACAGCAGGGAGGCAGCGAACGAACGCGCCGCGGTGAGCTTTCCTGTTCCCGCGGGACCGACGATGAGATACGCGTGCACCGGCGTGCGCGCCGAGGACCGCAGCCGCGCCACCGCGGCGTCCTGCCCGACAACATCCGCGTACAACTCGGCCACTGCCGCGCTCATGCGCTCAGTCTCCGCTCGCTGCGCAGCCAGGCTTGCCAAACCAGCTCCGCCACCGTGTCGACATCGCCCGATCCATCGACCACTTCCCAACTGCCCTCGAAGCGCGCTGCCATCTGGCGGAACCCGGCGATGACTCTCTCGTGGAACTCGTCACCAGCTGCTTCCAGCCGGTCGCGCGGTTTGCCGGTGCGGGCACGCCGGATGTCGTCGGGCACGTCGAGCAGGACGACCAGATCCGCGCTCAGTCCCCCGGTCGCCCAACGGGACAGGTCGCCGATCTCCGCCCCGTCGAGCCCCCGACCAAAGCCCTGGTACGCCAACGACGAGGGCGTGAAGCGGTCGGTCACTACGTGGCGGCCACTTTCGAGCGCGGGCCGGATCACTTCCGCAACATGCTGCGCCCGCGCCGCCGCCATCAGCAAAGCCTCCGTTCTTGGATGGACGTCATCGGTCCCCTCCAGCACCAGGCGCCGGATCTCCTCGCCGAGCCGAGTGCCTCCGGGCTCGCGGGTCAACACCGCGTCGAGGCGCTCGGCGAGGAGGCGTGCCTGAGTCGACTTCCCGCTGCCTTCCCCGCCCTCGAGCGCGACCAGCCGTGCGGTCATGAACCCGGCGCGGCATTCATCGGCGTGTCGTCTGCCGGTCCGAAGAGCACCCGTCGCATCGACAGGGTGGCCAGCACGCCGGCCGTGATGATGATCCCGCCGCCCAGCCACAAGGTGAGGCGCACCCCGGGGAGCGCAATATTTACGCCGCCCAGCTGAATCTGATTGTCGAACAGCGCACCCGAAGCTCCGTCGAGCAGCGACGAGATCACAGGCGCCGCGGCGAAGGCCAAGAGCAAACAGAACCGCACGGCCGTATAGAGGGTGGCGAAAATGCGGCCCCTCAACTCGTCGTCGACATCGGACTGGATGATGGAGAAGCCGAGCACGTACACCGTTCCTGCGCAGAGCCCGAGCACGCTCACGCACAGCATCGCGGGCGTCAGTGTGGCCATCGATGCTCCGAGCAGGATTGCCGCCCCACAGCCGAATACCGCAGCCACAAAGACCCGTTCGTGAGGCAGGTGTCGTTGTAGAACCGAAATGAGCACCACGCCGATGGCCGTGCCGAATCCCATCCCCGTCAGCAGTAAACCGAAGCCGGCCGAGCCGGCGCCGAGCACCCGTGTCGCAAAAACCGGCCCCAGCGGCACCAACATCCCGCCACCGATCAGTCCGGTTGCCAGCCCCAACATCACGGATCGGACCAGCGGGCTCGAGCCGATGAACCGCCAGCCGTCGGCGAGTTCCTGGAACGCGTTCCCGAATGAAAGCTTCGGCAGCGGCTCGGTGCGCTTCGACTGATGAGGAAGATCGGTTGAATAGATGAGCCCAGCCGCAGTAATGCAGAGAATGGCGAAAACAGCGAAGGCCAGGTTTTCCTGGTTCAGACGATTCGAATCGGGCAGGCCCACGCCCACCAGCCATTCGTTGCCCTTGGCGAGCAACGCGAAGACGAGGGATCCCAGCGGGAACGTCCCGTAGGCGGCCACCAGCGACAGGGAGTTCGCCGTCGGAAGGTGCTGTGCCGGAACGATGCGCGGCACCGTCGCGCCCTCCGCGGGGGACCACATGAGACCGAGGATCTCGAGGGCGAGCGAGACCGCGAAGAGGCCAATGACGGTGTCGACGAAAGGTAGGAACATCAGCACCACCCCTCGCCCTGCGCTGCAGAGCACCAGGACCTTCTTGCGGTCCCACCGGTCGACGAGGACGCCGGCGATCGGCGCGAGGAAGAACCCTGGGATCAATCGCGCCGATAGAACAAGGCCGACCGAGGCCTCGGGCGAGGAGCCCCCGACCCGCGCCGCCAAGGCTGTGATCGCGACGAATCCGATCCAGTCGCCGAGTGACAGGAGGACTTGAGACATCCACAGGCGCAGGAACGCCGGGGTGCCGAACAGGCGAATCGATTCCGGGCGCTGGGGGATCTCCGTCGGATCGACGAAGGGAGCCCGGTCCGGCGATTTGGCGGAAGGGCCAGAACCCGAGCGGCTCTCCGGAGCGGAAGAGTCCGAAACTTCAGCCACGCAGAGAGGCTAGGTGGGCGGCTTCTTCGCGACGGCCTTCTTGGCGACCGCCTTCTTTTTCACGGACTTTTTCGCGCCAGCCTTCTTGGCCGCCGCCTTCTTGGCCGCCGCCTTCTTCTTGGTCTTCTTCTTGGACGGTCCTGCGGCGCGGCGGTCGGCCAGCAGCTCCGACGCCCTCTCGATTGTGATCGATTCGACCTTGTCGCCCGTGCGCAAAGACGCATTCGTCTCGCCGTCGGTCACGTACGGACCGAACCGCCCGTCCTTCACGACCACAGGGCTACCCGATGCCGGATCCTCCCCCAGCTCCCGCAGAGGCGCCGCGGCTGCCCCGCGGCCCCGCAGCTTGGGAGTCGCGAGTACGGCCAGTGCCTCGTCGAGGGTGAGGGAGAACAGCTGATCCTCGGATTCGAGCGAGCGAGTGTCCTTTCCGCTCTTTATGTATGGGCCATAGCGACCGTTGGCTGCGACGATCTCCTCGTTGGTCTCCGGGTGAGAGCCGACGGTTCGCGGCAGCGTCAACAAGCGAAGCGCGGTATCGAGGTCGACACCCTCGACCGACATCGACTTGAACAGCGATGCCGTCTTGGGCTTTTCTCCGCCCTCGACCGCCTCACCCAGCTGTACATACGGGCCGAACCGGCCGTTGCGGGCGAGCACCGGCAGCCCGGTTTCCGGATCGTCGCCGAGCACTCTCTCCTCGGAGCCGGTCTCGAGGATCTGCACGGCCCTCGCCACGTTGAGCTCGTCCGGCGCAAGGTCTTCGGGGATCGAAGCGCGGTCTTCACCTCGCTGGACATAGGGCCCGTACTTGCCGACCCGCACAACCACCGCTTCACCGTTGTCGTCCGCCCCCAGGGGAATCGAGTTGACCTCGCGCGGATCGATCTCGTCGAGCCGCTGGCTGACTGCCGCTTTGAGGCCGAGGACTTCCGACGCGCCCGCGCCGTTAGCCGTGCCGAAATAGAAGCTGGTGAGATACGGGATTGCTTCCTGCTCGCCGGTGGCGATGTTGTCGAGCGTGTCCTCCATCGCCGCGGTGAACCCGTAGTCCACGAGGTTGGCGAAGTGATCCTCCAGCAGGCCCACCACTGAGAAGGCGGTGAAGGATGGCACGAGGGCGGAGCCCTTCTTCCAGACGTAACCGCGATCCTGGATCGTTCCGATGATCGAGGCGTAAGTCGACGGTCGGCCGACACCAAGGTCTTCCAGCGCCTTCACGAGGGAGGCTTCCGTGTACCGCGCCGGCGGCTGAGTCTCGTGGCCTTGCGGATCGAGCGCGACCGTGGAAACCGCGTCGCCCGTCGAGAGCGCGGGAAGTCGAACCTCTTGATCACCGAGCTCCGCTGCGGGATCGTCCGACCCTTCGACATAGGCGCGCAAGAACCCCGGGAACTCGATGACCCGGCCGTTCGCCCCGAACTCCGCGTCCCGACCGGCGGCCGACGTCGCGCCCAATCGCACGGCAACGGATTGGCCGCGTGCGTCGGCCATCTGCGACGCGACGGTGCGCTTCCACACCAACTCGTACAAGCGCGCCTCGTCCGGCCCGACCTCACGTGCCACCGCTTCGGGCAGGCGGAAGTCGTCGCCGGCGGGACGGATGGCCTCATGGGCCTCCTGCGCGTTCTTCACCTTCTTCTCGTATCGCCGCGGCTGAGCCGGAACGTAGTCCGCGCCGTAGAGCGAAGTCGCCTGACGTCGCGCCGCCGACAAGGCCGTGTCCGAAAGCGCCGTGGAGTCGGTGCGCATATAAGTGATGTAGCCGGACTCGTAGAGCCGCTGCGCGACCTGCATGGTGCGCTGCGATCCAAAGCGCAGCTTGCGGCCGGCCTCCATCTGAAGGGTGGAGGTCATGAATGGCGCAGCCGGCTTGCGGCCCCACGGTTTCTCCTCGACTGAGCGAACCTTGAATTCCGCGTCCGCGAGATCTGCGGCCAGGGCGCGCGCCCCGGCTTCGTCGAGCACCGTTACGTCGTCGCGCTTCAGCGCTCCGTTCTCGTCGAAGTCACGCCCTGAAGCGAGACGCTGCTCGTCGACGGATACCAACGTGCCCTTGAACGTCGGATCGCCCAGGGCATCGTCTGCGGCTTCGGCCGCCCTGAACACTCCCTCTACGTCCCACCAGCCTGCCGACTGGAACCGCATGCGAGCGCGCTCACGTTCGACGACCAGCCGAGTCGCCACGCTCTGGACGCGGCCGGCAGAGAGTTTCGGCCCGACCTTGCGCCAGAGGACCGGGGACACCTCGTAGCCATACAGACGGTCGAGGATGCGGCGAGCTTCCTGCGCATCGACCAGTCGCCGGTCGAGTTCGCGCCACTCGTCGACTGCCCGCTCGATGGCGGCCTTTGTGATCTCGTGGAACACCATCCGCTTGACGGGAACCGTCGGATTCAGCACCTCCAGGAGATGCCACGCGATCGACTCTCCCTCGCGGTCTTCGTCTGTCGCGAGGTACACCTCGCTGGCTTCCTTCAGCAGCGACTTGAGCTTCTTGACCTGGTCGCGCTTCTTGGAGCTGACGATGTAAATCGGCTTGAAGTCATTGTCGACATCGACCGCCAGACCGGACTTCGCCCAAGCCTCCCCCTTGTAGGCCGCGGGCACCTCTGCTGCACCGCGAGGGAGATCGCGCACGTGGCCAAACGAGGACTCGACCATGAAGTCGGAGCCCAGGAAGCCCGCGATCGTGCGCGCCTTCGCCGGCGACTCGACGATGACTAGAGGCTTGGCCATGGGAGCGACAGGGTTGGCACCGATTCGTGGCGCTGTCAAGCCAGCCGTATCAACCCGGGTGTTTTAGCCGTCGACGCACGCCCTCGGGCGGTGGGGGTTGGGGGTCCCCACCGCACCGCGACGAGCCGAAAGGCGGAGGAGCCGAAAACTCAGCGGGCCTGGCGTCGATGCCTGAAGAACTCGAGTGCGACCGGCACGAACGACACGAGAATGATTACGCCGACAATAGGAAGCAGCCACTTTTCTGCGTCGGGAATCGTCTCCCCCACCAGGTAGCCGAGAAGCGTCACACCTACCGCCCAGATCAGGCCGCCGAGCAGGTTGAAGACGACAAAGGTTCGATACGGCATCTGCGCAGCCCCAGCCACGATCGGCGCGAAGGTGCGCACTATCGGAATGAATCGGGCCAAAAGGATCGTCTTCGATCCTTGCTTCTCGAAATACGCGTGCGCTCGCTCGAGGTGCTGGCGTTTGAACAGGCGCGAGTCGGCGCGGCGAAAGAGCGGAGGCCCGGTCAGACGACCGAACGAGTACCCAACTTGATCGCCCGCGACCGCGGCGAGGAACAGGCCCAAGAGGAGCAAGGGCAGCGGCAGGCTCATGACTCCCTGCGAATTCAGCAGCCCGGCCACGAAGAGCAGTGAGTCACCTGGCAGGAAGAAACCGAAGAACAACCCGGATTCGGCGAACACGACGAGAAACAGCCCGATCGTCCCGAAGGCCTCGATCAGCTCCCGCGGCTCGACAAAGTCGAGCAAGGACAGCAGCATCAGTGTGGCGACAACCCCGCCCGGACGGTCTCGAAGGTTCTATCCGCGAGGCTCACGCCGCGCGGGCGGGGGTGGGGTCCCCGCCCGCACAGTGACGAGCCGAACGCGGAGGAGCCAGGAATATTCGAGAGCCTCCTCAGTGGCTCTCGACCCGCGCTGCCGGCTCGCCGGCGTCGAGGGATTGGGTGCTCCGCTTGGACCACGCGATGGCGCCCAACAGCACGACGAGAGCTCCAGCTGCGATCGCGAATCGGATGTCGTTGTCGCGCAGCTTGATCACCGCAGGGAGGATCAACAGCGAGATCAGGTTCATCACCTTGATCAGCGGGTTCAGCGCCGGGCCGGCGGTGTCCTTGAACGGGTCGCCCACGGTGTCGCCGATGACCGCGGCCTTGTGAGCCTCGGATCCCTTGCCACCCTCGTGCCCGTCCTCGATGTACTTCTTGGCGTTGTCCCACGCGCCACCCGAGTTCGAAAGGAAGTTGGCCATGAGCTGGCCGGTGAGGATGACCGCGGCGAGGAACGCACCGAGGGCGAGGTAGTTCAGTCCGAAGCCCACGATGACCGGCGTCAGAACCGCTAGCAACGCCGGGGTGGCGAGCTCCCGCAGGGAAGCCTTGGTGCAGATGTCGATCACGGGCCCGTAGTCGGGGTCCTTGGTGCCGGCCATGATTTTGCCGTCGGCGAACTGGTTGCGCACCTCTTGGACGACGACTCCGGCGGTGCGGCCCACAGCCCGAATGGCCAGGCCGCTGAACATGAAGGCGACGGAGCCTCCGATCAGAAGACCGATGAAGGTCTTGGGGTCGGCGACGTTGATCTGCGTCAGCGGCTGAGCGAAGAGGTCCACGCCGGGCTCGAGCAGGTCGGCCAGCTCGCTACCGATGATCTCGATGAACGACGCGAACAGGGCCACCGCGGCGATGACGGCCGAGCCAATGGCGAAGCCCTTGGTGACAGCCTTGGTGGTGTTGCCCACCGCATCGAGGCTGACCATGATCCGCTGCGCCTCACCCTCGAACTCACCGGACATCTCGGCGATACCAGCGGCGTTGTCGGCGACCGGACCGAAGGTGTCCTCGGAGACGACCACGCCGGTGGTGGCCAGCATGCCCATGCCCGTGAGCGCGACGAGGTAGAAGGAGAACTGGATGTTCCCGCCGCCGAGGGCGATGGCCGCACCGATGGCGCCGGCGATGGCGACGATCGCCCAGACCGAAGACTCGAGGCCGGAGCTGATGCCGGAGAGGACGGTAGTGGCCGGGCCGGTGCGCGCCGCTTCTGCGATCTCACGGACCGGGGCCCGCTCTGTCGACGTGAAGTACTCGGTGAGCTTGCTGGCGACCTGGGCGAGAATGATGCCGATAACGACGGCGCCGAAGACCTTCCAGCCCTCGTTGCCGTGGTCGTTGCCGACATAGAAGAAGGCGACGAGGCCGGTACCGATCACAGTCAATGCGCCGGCGGTGGCGAAGCCGCGGTTGATGGGCGCCATGGCCGACTTGTCCTTGTCCGTCGCCCGAACGGCGTAGATGCCGACGATCGAAGCGAGAACACCGATGGCGCGGGCCACGACCGGGAAGATCAGCCCGAGCGCGGGGTTCGCTCCAATCGACTCGAACGCCGCGACGCCAAGGATGATCGACGCGACCAGGGTCACCTCATAGGACTCGAAGAGGTCCGAGGCCATGCCGGCGCAGTCGCCGACGTTGTCCCCGACGTTGTCGGCGATCGTCGCGGGGTTGCGCGGGTCGTCCTCGGGGATTCCCGCTTCGACTTTGCCGACCAGGTCGGCGCCGACATCCGCGGCCTTGGTGAAGATGCCACCGCCGACTCGAAGGAACAGCGCGAGGAGTGAGCCACCGAAGCCGAAGCCGATGAGGATGGCCGAGCTCGTGTTCTGGAAGAGCATGATGATGATGGTTGCGCCCATCAGACCGAGGCCGACGGTGAACATTCCCGCGACTCCTCCCGTCCGGAAGGCAACCTTGAGCGCGGCCGGCAGCGAGCCCGAACGGGCCGCGGCGGCAGTGCGCACATTGCCTCGCACCGCCAGAGCCATGCCGATGAAGCCGGTCAGACCCGAGAGGAAGCATCCGGCGACGAAGGCCAGGGTGCGGAAGATTCCGGATTGCACGAACGGCAGCGCGTCCTCGCCGGTCACCGGATTCACCACCGAACTGGCCGTGAAGAACACCACGACCACGAGCGGAATGAGGATCATCCCGATGGTGCGGAACTGACGCTTCAGGTAGGCCATCGCGCCTTCCTGGATGGCCGCCGCGATCTCCATCATCTTGGGGGTGCCGGTGTCCGCCGCGAGGACGCCCTTCATGAGCGAGAAGCCCACCCCGATGGCGAGGAGCGACGAAACGCCGGAGAAGATGAGCCAGGCCCACTCGGTGCTGCCGAGTTCGAAGACCTGGTAGCCGCCCTCTCCGGCAGCTAGCAGCGATAGGAACTTCATGCTGTTTTTCTCTCTTTCTTGTTGTTTTCCCGAGCGGGGCCCCCGGAGCCCCGCTCTCCTCCGGAGCGTGGGGCCCCACCCCCACGCCCGGCCGTTGGATTCTTTGTCTTGGCTTGTTCTGCGGGCACGCTCTTTGCGCCCGTTGCTTCGGGTCGTACGAAGATCTGTCGGGCGATCTTCTCGCCGACGGTTCGGTCCTTGCCATCGACGCGCACGACTACCGGCCCGTCGAATGGGTGCTTCTCGCGGATCTCGATACGCACGCCGGGGCGGAGGCCCAATGTGGCCAGGAACTCGACCACCTCGGGATCGGTCGATCCTGGGACGGCCACGGTGGCGACATCGCCGGCCTCGAGGTCGTAGAGGGGAGGCATGTCCGGCAACTCGGCCAACTCGGCCGACGGAATAGGAAACCCGTGCGGACAGGTGGCGGGCCGGTCGAGGGCAACGAACATCCGGTCCTCGACTTCCTGCGGAAGGTCGTGCTCGAAACTTCCGGCCAGCCGGTCCGCCTCGTTCCAGGCGTAGCCGAGCATGTCCGACAGGAAGCGCTCGACGATGCGGTGCCGCCGAATTGCCGATATGGCGGAACGCCGGCCTTCGGCAGTCAGCTCCACGCCGCGGTATGGCCGGTGGACCACCAGATCGCGGTCGGCGAGTCGCTTCACCGTGGCAGTCACGGTGCCCGGGCTGACCCCAAGCGCGTCGGCCAGATCACCGGTGTGAATGGCTGCTGATTCGACCGCCGCCACACCCTGGGACGGCGCGGCCGAATTGGACCGGCTGAGCCGGTACATGGATTTGAGCGTCTCGCGCTCCGAGCGGGTGAGTTCGGCGTCCAGCATTTTTAGGCGGGCCGCAACCTAGTTTTCAGCCCCCCAAAAAGCAAATTTAGAGGCCGCGGGTGCCGCTAAAGAGAAGGACCCTCGGACCTCGCGGTGTCGCTGTCCGCATCCCCGCCTGGAGCCGCGTAGTCGACGTGGAAGGGCACGGATGTGGTGACGGTGTTGGGGCGGTACAGGAGGGCCAGCTTGAGCGCCAGCGCAGACTGGTTGTGAAGCACGTTCTCGAACAGCCAGCGCCCTGCGACGCCCTTACCCAGCACGAACTCAGGGATCACGACGGTGATGGTGTCGTTGTGCCAACGCTCGTCCAGCTCGTCCAGGAACTCCTCGACAGGTTCGACAAGCTCTCTGTATGGAGAGCCTTTGATCTCCAGAGCCACGTCGATCCCGAAGTCCTCCCACTGCTTTTGTATCGAATCGCGGTCGGTCTCCTCCTGGGCGATGTAGAGCGCCATGATGTGGTCGGGCCGCAATGACGACGCGTAGTTGAGCGCCTTGAGAGCGCGCCGGTCGATGCGGCCGACGAGGACCACGACCGTGTGCCGCCACGCCTCCGGCTTTACCTGCTCGGGCGTTATGGCCAAGGCGGTGGTGACGCGGTCGTAGTGCTTCCTGATCGAGCGGAAGACCAAGATGATCCCGGGGACCACGACCAACGGCACCCATGCGCCGCTCGTGAACTTGGTGACGGCGACGACTATCAGCACCACGCCGGTCGCGACCGCGCCGATGCCGCTGATGACCGCCCGTTTGCGCCAGCCGGGCAGGCCCTGCCGCTTCTGGTACCGCACCATGCCGGTCTGGCTGAGAGTGAACGAAGTGAACACGCCGACTGCGTACAGCGGAATCAGGGCGGTCGTTATGCCGCCGAAGGCGGCCAACAGGCCGCCGGCAGCAAGCGCCAGGATCACGATTCCGTTGGAGAACACCAGGCGGTCGCCGCGGTTGGCCAACTGGCGCGGGAGGTAACCGTCTCTCGCGATGATCGAGGCGACGCGGGGAAAGTCGGCGTAGGCGGTGTTGGCGGCGAGGGCGAGGATTCCGGCGGTCGCGATCTGGAACGCGAGGTAGAGCCCTCCATGGCCGAAGACCACTCCGGCCATCTGCGAAAGCACCGTCTGTTCGTGGCTCGGGTACGGACGAAGGTGATTGGCGAGGATGGCCGTCCCCAAGAACAGGCTGCCCAGGATGATGGCCAGGGCGGTCAAAGTTATGGCCGCGTTCTTCGACTCGGGCTTTCGGAATACCGGCACGCCGTCGGCCATGGCCTCGATACCGGTGAGCGCGACCGCGCCGGAGGAGAAGCCCTTCAGGATCAGAAACAGGCCGAGGTTGCCGCCGCTCAGCGCGCCGTGAAAGGCGTGGTGGTCGATCACCACGTGCGGCAGCGGCGTGAGGATGAACTCGCGGATGAGGCCATATCCGACGAGGCCGGCGAGAAGGAAGATGTAGGTATAGGTCGGCAAGGCGAACACCGCGCCCGACTCTTTGACCCCGCGGAGGTTCGCCACGGTGATCAGGGCGATGAGCCCGAGACCGATGGCGACCCGATGGTCAGCCAGGTGGCGAAACGCCGGAATGGAGATCAGGGCGGCCACGCCGGCCGATACGGACACCGCGACAGTGAGGATGTAGTCCACGAGGAGGGAGGCTCCGGCCACCATCGAAGTGCCGCGGCCGAGGTTTTCCCGGCTGACGACGTAAGACCCGCCGCCCGTCGGATACGCGTAAATGGTCTGCCGATACGAAGTGACGACAACGGCCAACAGGAGCGCGACGGCCACGGCGATCGGGCCGAGCACGCCGAGGCCCAGGGCGAGGCTCGACGCACCCACCGCCGTGACAAAGAGGATTTCCTCCGCGGCGTAGGCGGTCGACGAGATGGCGTCCGAGGAGAAGACGGGCAACGCCAGGAGCTTTGAGATGCGCTGGTGCTCCGCCTCGGCCGTCGACAGGGGGCGTCCCACGAGGAGCCGTTTGACCAGCGAGTACACGGCGTCACGCTAGGCGTGCTTGCATATCTCCTCGTGCATTCGATAGTGGTGGGCTGTGGGCGGCTCGGTTCCGAGCTCGCGGTGGAGCTGGAGCGGGCTGGTCACACGGTGTCCATCATCGACAAGAGGAAGACCGCGTTCGAGCGTTATCTGCCGGAGAGGTGGACCGGCCGGGCCGTCGTGGGGATGGGTTTCGACCGTGACGCCCTCGAGCAGGCCGGCATCAAGGAAGCCTCCGCTGTTGCGGCCGTGACCGGGGGAGACAACTCGAACATCCTCGCGGCGCGTATCGCCAAAGAGACATTTCAGATACCCAACGTCGTCGCCCGGATTCAGGATCCGCGGCGCGCCGTTCTGTATCAGCAGCTCGGGATACAAACGGTTGCGTCGGTGAGTTGGGCTACCGAGCAGGTGATGCGCCGGCTGTTCCCCTCCGAGTCCATCTCGGAATGGTCCGACGCAACTGGCTCTCTCAAGTTGATCGACATCGCCATTCCCGCCAAGTGGGCCGGCCGCAAGCTGGGCGACCTCAGCGAGGCCGGTCGCTTCCAACTGATCGGCCTCACTCGTGGCGGGGAGGCTCGGATCCCACGCCCTGAGCAGGTGGGACAGGAGGGCGATCGCCTCCACCTGATCACGATGGCCGAAGCCGAGAAGGACCTCACCGACCGCCTCGAAGGAGGACCGGAAGCGTGAAAGTGGCCGTGTGCGGGGCGGGGAACGTCGGCGTCTACATCGCGAAGGATCTGCACGACGCGGGGCACGAGGTCGTGCTGTTGGAGAACGACTCGATTCTCGTCGCGAAGCTGCTTCCGCGTCTACCCATGAAGGTGCTGCACGCAGATGCCTGCGAAGTCAGCCGGTTGCAGGAAGCCAAGCTCGAGACGATGGACGTCGTGGTCGCGGCAACCGGAGACGACGAGGACAACCTCGTAATTTCCCTTCTGTCAAAGCAGGAATTCGCGGTGCCGCGCGTCGTCGCCCGCGTCAATCATCCGGAGAACATGTGGCTGTTCAACGAGGCCTGGGGCGTCGACCGCGCCGTTTCCACGCCTCACCTGCTTACGGCGCTGGTCGAAGAGGCGGTCACTGTCGGTTCTCTCGTGCGTCTCATGGAGTTCGGCGATGCCCGACTGGTCGAGGTGCGTCTCGCGGGATCGTCTCCGGCGGCCAACAAACAGATCACCGATCTTCAGATCCCACGTGAGGCGACCGTCGTAGCGGTCATTCGCGAGGAGCACGTCATCGTCCCCCGAGGCGACACCGTCATCCAGGCCGGGGACGAAGTGATGGTCCTGGTGACTACGAATGCGTCGGAGGATCAGGTGAAGCAGATCTTCGTCGCCGGAGCCGCGGACTCCTAGAGCCCGAGCGGCTCTTCAGAGCGGGACGTCAAAGCAGTTCGTAGCGGGGGTTCAGGATCAGGAGCCGGCCGGTACGCCCGGAGGGGTGACCCCTCCCGCTGACGAGCAGGCGACGTCCTTCATGGACTCCCGCGATCTTCTTCCGCCCCGTCCACATCACGACGATCGTCCCTGTGCCGTCGCTCACCGTTGCCTCGAGCCAAGGTGACCCGTCCGGCTTGGGCACGATGCGCCAACTCTGCACTTCACCGACCACGGTGCCGTGCTCGCGCGGAAGGAGATCTCCCATTGCCTTGACGTGAGGAAACGCCGAGCAGAAATCTCGCAAACGCTCGTCGTCGAGTTGCGCCGCCGTCGCGGTGAACCGCTTGAGTTTGTCCTTCAGCGCCACGACGCCGCTACCCCTCCGCTGGCCCGCAGTACATCACCAGCGTCACCGTCGTGCCCGAACCCGACGTCTTGAAATCCACCTCGTCCACCAACGAGCGGATCAAGGGGATGCCGAGGCCGCGCTCGAAGTTGAGGCGCTCCGGGTCGGTGACCGGCGGATGCTGAGGAAGGGTGGCCAGGTCGAAGCCCGGTCCGCTGTCGTTGACGGCAACTTCCAGGCGATCGTCGCCTTCGGCCCAAGTGACGACAACGCGGTCGTCAGTGTCGGAATCCGAATGCGCGTCGATGGCATTCGTGCATGCTTCCGAAACGGCGAGTTTGAGGTCGTCGATGCGGTCGTCGGCAATTTCCCGGCGCGTCGTGGCCAATGAGGAAACGAAGAGCCGGACCAGACTTACGAACTCCGGCTCGGCGGGTATCTCGAGCTCGACCATCTGTCCGCCGCCCTGCTGCGCGCCGACCGCCTAACCGGCGGTGGCCGCTTCCACGCTGTCGTGGATCGAGAAGACTTTGGTGAGCCCCGTGATCTCGAAGACCTTGAGGATTCGGGACTGAGTCGAAACCAGGGTCATCTCACCGTCGTTGCTGCGGAGGCGCTTGAGACCCCCGACCAGCACGCCGAGCCCGGTGGAGTCGAGGAAGTCCACGCCTTCGAGGTCGACGACGATCTTGCGCTTGCCCTCCGTTACGAGCTCGACGAGCCGCTCACGGAGTCGGGGCGCCGTGTAGACGTCGACCTCGCCCTTCACGGCCAGCACCGTGTGACCGTTCTTTTCAGTTACATCAAGGCCAAGGTCCAACGCTTCTCACCTTTCGCTTCGCAGGCCCCCCGGCCCGGCGACAACCTAGCGCGCCGTTTTATTGGCTCGTCCGCCTTCGGCTCCTCGCGGTGCGGCGGGGACCCCCTCCCCGCTGCGCGGGCGCTCGTCGGGGGATGAGAACAGGAACTTGGGGCGTGTCCGCCTGAACCGCGTCAGCTTTGATTCGACGCGACTGCTTCGAGGGGGACCTTCTCGACTTCGCCTCGAAGCCAGAGCACGTGCATGAGGACGACGGTTACGAGCAGGCCCGCGGCGAAGAACCGCAGCATGTCGGCCTGGTTCGAGCTCGAGTCGCCGAAACCGCCGTCGGGCACCGCCATCTCGCCCTCTTCCGGCTCGAGAATGTCTTTGGGCTCGAACGGGAGCTGCTCGCTGAAGCCGGGGTCGGGTTCTGGCAGCGGCTCGACGACCGGAGCCCGGGTCTGGTCGAGCAGGGAGCCGAAACCGGACAGGTCGACCCGCCCCGCACGGGAGATGGTGGGCGAGCGCGGGCCGCCGGAGCTGCCGCTGCCACTGCCGCCGCTGCCCCCGCTGCCGCCCCCCCCGCCACTGCCGGGGCTGCCGTCGCCGCTCGGCCCGGAATCCGGCTCCCCGGCCTGGTCTCCAGAGGAATCGGTGCTCCCCCCCGGCGGGTTGGGCACCGTGGTGCTGGCCGCCTCCGATGGTGGCGACGCCACACCGGAGTCAGCAGCCGCCCCCGAACGTATGGCGACGACTCGGTAGCTGTAGAGACCCCCGTCGTTCGCCGATTGGGTGTCGCGGAAGAAGTTCTCCTTCGTCTCCCCCGCCACCGACCATTCGCCCTCGTCCTTCGAGCGCTGGATCTGGTAGCCGATGATGTCGGGCTCCGGGTTCTGCTTCCAGGTGACGTCCACTTCGCGACTGTCGGGGTCTGCTCGGACCACGACCTCCTTGGGGATCGCAGGGGAGGCCTCGATGGCAAAACTGCGACTCGTCTCGCTGGTCTCGGTGCCGTTGGTGTCGACTGGCTGGTCCTCGCCGGATGCCCTGACGTTGAGCAGGTAGTTGCCGTTGTAAGGCAGCGAGGGTGTCCACGAGAACGCGACCGACGCCCGCCCGTCGCCGGCGATCCGGTGCGCGCTGGGAACGGGTCGGCCTTCGGCCGAGGAGATCGAGGCGATCACTTCGAGAATTTCGCCGTCGGGCATCTGCGCGTCGCCGCTGACGTTCGGCGTCGAGTCGCCCAGGGTTTCGTGATCGGCCGGCGTGTTGATCCGCACGCTCGGGGCGGCGGCCGAAACGGGTTGAACCCATACGCTCAAAGCCGCCAGGACGCCTGCGGCCGCCGCCGCGAACCGCCTCATCGCGGGGGGCGCGGAGTCCTTCCGACTCCCTGCGGGGGGCCCGGAGCCCTTCCGACTCCCTGCGGGGGGCCCGGAGCCCTTCCGCGTGCTCATGCCGTGCCCGGCTCTCCCGACACGTAGGTCGCCTTGATGACGAGTCGCTGCCGGGCCGAGTGCTTCGGGTGGCACGTGGTGAGGGTGAGCTCGCGCGTCGTCGGAGTGTCGGAGATGACGTCGAGATTCGACGGAGAGATCACGAACGGCTGCTTGGACACCGCGTAGGTGCACGTGCCGATGGGCGTCGTGAGAATGATTGTGTCGCCCTCTTTGAGCTGGTCCAGGTTGGCAAACGGCTTGCCGTACGTCGTGCGGTGACCGGCGATGCCCACATTGCCGTTCTCGCAGGGCAAGGGCGTTGAGGGGTAGTGCCCGGCGCCGGCTCGCAGGGCGCTGGCCGTAGTGCCCTCGACGACGATCGTGTCGACGTTGATTTTCGGAATCTGGATCCGGGTCAGGCTGTCGCCCACTTCGATCCGGCGCTGGCGGTACTTCTCCTGCAGTTCAGGACTGGCCAGCTCGTCCGTCAGGCGGTCTTGCACCCGGCCCTGGTAGAAGTTCGTGTAGAGCGGATACCCGAGCAGTCCCACCGCCCCGGCCAACAGGGCGACGCTCAGCACCGACAAACCGCGGCGCGCCCACTGGTGGCTGCGGAGGTACTCGATCAGTCGGTCCACTTCGCTCCTTCAATCTCGGACGGTGTCAGTCCGGTCGACACCGGTCAGGCGATCGTACGACCTCATGACGCACGGAGGGGTTCGCCGTGACGCGAAAAACCCCGGAGCCGAAGCTCCGGGGCCTTTCGGTTGTTGCCAGTGCTGGCGTGGGGCAGGGCCCCCGCCGGCGATTTGACTTAGTGGAGGCTGAGGACCACCCGGCGGGTGAGGACAGCCAGGCCGACTGCGCCGATACCGGCGAGCGGGATCCAGGGCATGCCACCCGTACGGGCGAGCTCTGCAACTTCGACGATGTCACCGGCAACCGCAGGGTTGCCGACTGCGCCGGCCTCTGCGTGAGCCAGCTCCAGGACGATTCCACCGTTGACACCCTTGAGCAGTTCCAGCTTGACGCCGTCGGCGACCGAGGCGACGCTGCCGTCAGGGTTCTTGGTGACACTGCCGTCGGCGACCGTGATGGTCGACTCCAGCGGGGTGTTCTCCAGGATGGTGATGGTCTCGCCGGGGGCGACGGGGATGTCGACGTTGCCGGTGAGGGGGGTGGAGAGGCGCACCGTGACGATGGCGGGGTCGTAGCTACCAGCACCCGTGCCGGCAGCCCGGTCGTAGGTGGCGGTGGCCTTGGCCGAGCCGACGATGATGCTGGCAACCGGGTTCTCGAGGAGCCCGCCGACCGGAAGAAGGTCGACCTGAGCGGCCTCGGCAACGCCGACTGCGGTGACTACGCCGGCCTCAGTCGAGACCTCGGAGCGGCTGTGGCCGACCTTGGCGTCGAGGGTCTGAGTCGTGCCAACGGCAGTCAGCAGTTCGCTGACCGTGTCGGTCACCGGGTTGAGCTCGGCGGGAAGGGCGCCGAAGACACCCTCAAGGGCCTCCTGAACCGGGGCGATGACTTCGTTGATCGGAAGGGCGTTGGCCGTAACGTCGAGCTCAGCCAGCGAACCTTCGCTCACCGCGTGGGGAAGGCCATTGGCCACCTCAGCGGTGGAAGCCGAGCAGACGAGCCCGAGGTTCAGGACGGGGGCCGCGGGAACCGCAGCGGCGCACGCCTGGGGGGCGTCCTGCTTGGTGTTGTTGCCCGTTACTTCAGCCTTGGTGGTGCTGCCGAGCACGAGGACCTGACCGGCGCCGTCGGCCGCAGCCTTGAGCGTGGAGTCGATCTTCGCGGTCGATACACCGAAGGTGGCCGACTGCCCAAGTACCGAGAGGTTCAGCGCCCGTCCGAGGGCACTACCTGCGTAAACCTCCGGGGTCTGGGCACCGGCGGGTGCGCTGGCGGCGAAGGCAGCCGCAAGGGCTACTGCGCCGGCAACGGCGGTAAGCCGTCGAACGATTCGCATTCTGTTTGTCTCCTGATTGATCTGCTCGGCCTGCGCCGAGGCTGCGGATGCAGGAATCCCTGCATTTGCTTGCTTCCAGCTAGACGGACCGTTCGCCATTTCATGACGTTGGCCCTGCGGGGCTAGGCCCGTTCTTGCTGACTGCTACGAGGAACCTACCTGGATCAGGCGTGGATGACACGGTCTGAACGCCAAATGGCCCGGAAGGACTAGTACTGCCTGGCCCCTTCGAACTAGGCGACGATCCGACCCGGTCACTCTGAGTGAACAGCGCAGGTCAAAGGCCCTCTCGGCGCATCGCAGCCTCTGCTTTCAACGTGACGTCGGGCACCAGGATTCCCACCACCGGCACCTTTGTCGGCACCTCATAGGTGAGCTTTGCCCGCACGCGGCGGGACCCCTGGCGCTGGCCGGTGACCTGGACCGTCAGCCTGCCCGGTTCGAGCTCCGATCGGGCGATCGCCGCCCTTCTGGGCGCCGACCGGTTGTCCGAGACTGCGGCCTCTCGGGCAGCCTCACGAGCCGCGTGGGTGAGTTGGATGTGGTCGCGGGCGATGACAGTCACCTGGAGCAGGGCCATCAGCAAGAGGAAGAGGATCGGGAGGGACAACGCGAGCTCGACACTCGACTGGCCCCTCTCCCCCAACCGGTGCTGCGGGGGACCGGAGTCCCCCGCAGCCTCGAACCGAGTCATCCGGCCGGCTTCGGCATATTGCCCAGGATCGTGTCGAGCAGCTCGGTGAAGACCTTCTTGAGGGTGTCGGACTTGGTCAACCAACCCGCCAGCATGATGGCGAGCAGGGCTGCGCCCAAGAGGACGAGGGCGTATTCGGCCGAGGCCTGACCCCTCTCGTCGCGCTTGCGGATGACTCGCGCCAGGGTGCCGAACTGCGCGGCGCGGGCCGCGGCGAGGTAGGCGGTGATGAAGATTGTGTTGAACAACGAAGCTCCTTTGTCTCAAAGCCGGAGAGGGGGAAGCCAAGAAGCGGTCACCAATTGAGGTGATGGAATGACGTGAGCAAGAGAGGGCCAAGAGTGAGCAGCGCGAAGGCCGGGAGGATGCAGACGACCAGCGGAAAGAGCATCTTCACGGGTAGGCGCCGCGCCACTTCCTCGGCCTGCCGGCGGCGCGCCGCGCGGACATCGACCGCCAACCGATCGAGGCTCTCACCGAGCGGCACGCCGTAGCGCTCTCCGGAGGCGAGCAGCGACATCAACGGCCGGACGGGCTCTCCACAGCGGAGGGTCAGGTCGTCCAACGCATCGGCCAACCGTTGCCCTCGCCGCGTTGCCTCCGAGGCCAACGCCATCTCGCCCGCCAGCGGACCCGTACCGCCACGGCCCACGGCGCTGACCGCCAGTGGGACGTTCAGGCCAGCGCCGAGCGCCAGCGTCAAGAGGTCGACCACCTCGGGCAGGTCGTTCGCCAGAGCAACGCGACGTGCTTTTTCACCGCGGAAGGCAACCAAGCGGGGAGCGAACCAACCGGCGAAGCCGGCCAAACTCGACAGGAGCGGACCCATCGGTAGGAGGACCGCGGCGAACACCGCGGCGGCCCCGACCGATCGCGTCGTGAGAACCGGCACCGGAGCCCTGGGCTTGCTGCGCCCGCGTGCAAGCGTCACCAGGACTCGACCAACGCGCTCGAAATTCCATGGAGCGGGTCGCGGCCCGACGACTGCCGGCTTGAGGGTCTCGATACGACCCCCGTCGTGATGCAGCGCGAGGCACATGGCCACCTGCGCGGCGCCGCAGCTGAGCGCAAGCAGCGCGAGTGCGGCGTGGATCACGAGGTTTTCGCCATCCGCATCATCCAGCGCATGCCCGCGAGGTCGAGCGCGAGGCCGGTACCCAACATCGCCCATCCCAGTGGGGTGGTGAACAGCAACCGCGCCAGTTCCGGATCGGTCGCCGCCGAGAAAGCGGCAAACGCGATCGGGGCCAGGCCGATCACCTGTGCCGACACCCGAGGTTGCGCGGACAGCGCCTTGGCCTCACCCGCAACCGCGAGCCGTTGGCGCACCGTCGAGGCGACTCCTTCGACGGCGCGCGCATTGGCTCCCCCCGTCTCGGCTCCGAGCGACAGAGCCGCTGCCGCGAGTCGGATCGAGCCGCTCGGCTGGCGATCCGCCCACGCGTTCAGTGCGGTTGCCACGCCCGCGCCACGTTCCGCCTCCGACACAACGCGTCGTAACTCGCTCTGCAGTGGCCCTTCCTCCGCCGCGGCCTCGCCGAGGGCCTGGAGCAGGGATGCGCCAGAGCGAAGGGCGCGCGCGATCGCGTCGAGAACCTGCGGCACAGCCTCCTCGCGCTTGGCCGCCGCCCGGCGGGCCAAGTGGCCCGGAAGGAGTAAGGGTGCCGCGGCCCAGGTGGCGATAGTCAGAGCCGCGCAACCGATGCCACCGATCCACATCCCGACAAAAGCAGCAAGAGGGAGGCCCCCGAGCCACAGCACCCACAGCCGACCGGCGTCGTGGCCCTGTTCGGATCGATCGACCCGCTGGGCGAACCAAATCGGCACGGCGGTCCCATCCATATCGCGGCGCGCCAAGTGCTCATGACGACGGTGGCGCGTGGCGAAGGCGCTCATGAGAACCAGCGCAGTGAGCATCACCAATGCGCCAGCCAGCCCCCCCGCAATCATGCGGCCGCCCCGGCTACCTCAACAGGCGGCGGGGCGAACGGCGAACGGGTCGGGCGGGTCAAGGTTCGCCATACCCCATCGGTTCCCGCTATGGATCGCGTGGCGTTTCCGCCGTCCCTCGTCCCAGGTAGGGGGACTTCTGCGACCTCACAAATGGTCCGTTCCCCGCCGGGCCCCCGGCGCAGCTGGACGATGAGGTCGACCGCAGCTCTCACCTGCTCGCGCACCGCGGCCAGTGGAAGGTCGACGTCCGCCATGAGCACCAGGGTCTCGAGGCGACGCAACGCGTCGGTCGGGCCGTTCGCGTGAACGGTCGAGAGTGAGCCGTCGTGCCCCGTGTTCATCGCCTGCAACATGTCCAGGGCTTCAGGACCCCTGACCTCACCAATGACGATGCGATCGGGTCGCATCCGCAAGGCGCTGCGCACCAGCTCGCGGATCTTGACCTCGCCCGACCCTTCGGAGTTGGCTGGACGGGACTCGAGACGAACGACGTGCGGTTGGGCGAGCCGCAGTTCGGCGGCGTCCTCGACGGTAACGACACGCTCGTGGAGCGCGATCCGTCCGGCCAGGGCGTTGAGCAGCGTCGTCTTTCCCGACCCGGTGCCGCCGGCGACAACGACATTCATCCGCGCCTCTATCGCCCAGCAGAGCAACGCCTCTACGTCCGCCGAGCAGAAGCGATGCAGCGGCACGGGCCGCGCCGAAAACCGCCGGATGGTGAGGTAAGGGCCGTCGACCGCGAGGGGCGGCATGACAACGTGGACGCGAGAGCCATCGGGCAGGCGAGCGTCGACGAGCGGCGAAGAACGGTCGGCCCGGAGCCCTAAGGGAGCGACTACTCGCTCGACCAGATGGCGGATCGTGTCGCCGTCCAGGTGGAGGTCGAGGGCTCGGATCCGGCCGCCTTGTTCCACCCATACGGGGCCGGGCCCGTTGACCAATATGTCGGTGACATCGGGCATGGACAGAACCGGCTCCAACGGACCCAACCCGTGCACGTCGGCCAGCACCTCGCGCTGGAGAGCGGCAGCCCGCGCCGTCGAAAGCAGGGGGAACTCATCGCGAATGACGTCCGCCACGCGTTCAGGCGTCACGGCCTCGGCCGGCCCTACCTCGGCGATCAACCTCCCGTGGACTTTCGACCTCGGATCCACCGGTACTGGCAGTCCGAGGCTCACGCGGCGACGCGCAATGCGCGCTCGATGCAACGCGGCACGCGCGTCGACAGCAGACCGGCGTCGACCACCCGGGCGACGGCTGGGTCGTAGGGAACCTCCGCACGCACGGGTACACCGAGGACGTCGCGGACTTCGCTGGCCCCGAGAGAGCGCCCGGGCTCGCAGATGAGCACCACTCCCGACGGGCGCATCTCACTTTGAGCCGCGCGCCTGAGCGCCAGGTAGCAGGGGCGCATGACCAGCAATGACAGACCGGCCGCAGCCGCTATGGCGTTGCCACACGCGTTCCCTGGAGGGCCGCAATCCACGACGACCGACGAGGACGCGTAGTGCTGGGTGAGCGCCAGCGCGACGCGCTCGCCGTCGGCCGAGGTGAGAGCGCGCAGGCTTTCCGCAGGTGAGCCGGCCGCCGAATGTCCGCCGGCATGGAGCAGCGAGAGGCTTGGCGTCACCCGGGTTTCAAGGCGGTCGAAAGCGTCGGTGGGTACGTCTTCCCCGGCCCCGGCAAAGTCCACGAGGCCCGGACCGAGTGGTTCGGGAACGCCACTGGCGGCCGGCACATCCCCGCCGAGGTCCGCCAGAACCACCCGTGAATCCGTAGAACGAGCGAGAAGGAGGGCCAGGGCGGTGGCCACGACGGTGGTTCCGCTTCCTCCTTTGACTGACCAGCACGCGATTAGCAAGTTGCCGCCTCCTTGAGTCCGCGAGCCGAGGCTCGAGCGGTGTGCACCGGGGAAGCGGCGAGCCGACGGTACCGCCCCCGGACGGCGCTCCACAAGAGGTCCCGCAGGAACACGTTGCGGGAGCCCGGACGCCATCGCGGGCGTGGGTGGGGCCCCCACGCTCCGCAGCATCCGGGTTGGGGCGCCCAGCCGCCAGAAACAGTTGTGTCGGAAACCACCCGCGCGGGTGGGTTTCCCCTTGCATCCTCTAAGGGCAAGACCCCCTTGTGCTCGCTCTCATGCTCACTCTCCCCGCCACCCTGATCGGGTTGGTCGCTCTCCTGGCGATCACTTCGGGACTGGAGCGGCAGCTGACCCGATCGGTGCGTCCCGCCCCGGTTCGCACGGGCGTGAAGCGACTCCCCGCCCCGGTGTCCACGCAGAGCTAGACCGGAGGGCGATGTCGCCCACCGAAGATCAACCGGCCAAGGACATCGTGGGCGTGGGCCGGGCCCCACGCTCCGCAGCGGCTGGGTTGGGGCGCCCGGCCGCCGAAGGCGTAGGCGCCTTTTTTGACCTGGATAAGACGGTCATTGCCAAGGCTTCCATGGCGGCCTTCGGGCGCACTCTCTATCGCGACGGGTTGCTGAGCCGCAGGATCCTGCTGCGCGCCGCGTGGTCCCAGCTCGTCTTTCTGCACCTCGGCGCCAGCGAGGAGAAGTTGGCGACGCTGCGGGAGAAGGTGCTGCGTCTGACCAAGGGATGGGACCGCGAGCGGGTCTCCGCACTCGTTCGTGAGGCGATGGACGAAGTCGTCGAGCCGATCATCTATGCCGAAGCACTGGAGCTCATCGACCAACACCGGGCCAAGGGACATCGCGTCGTGATCGTTTCCGCTTCACCGATGGAGATCGTCGGGCCCATGGCCGACTACCTGCATATCGAGGACGCGATCGCCAGCGTGGCGCGAGTCGACGAGGACGGGCTCTACACGGGCGAAATGGAGCGCTACTCCTACGGGCCTTACAAGGTCGAGGCGATGAAGGAGGTCGCGGAGCAATACGGATTGGATCTCAGCGCCTCCTTCGCGTACTCGGACTCCGCCACCGACGTGCCGATGCTCGAGGCCGTCGGGCACCCCGTGGCAGTGAATCCGGACCGGGTGCTAGCCCGCTTCGCGAAGGACCGCGGGTGGGAAGTACGTCACTTTGTCCGTCCGGTGCGCCTTCGGGACCGCGTGCCCGTTCCTGCTCCTGTGCCAACCGCGGCGATCGGACTGGCCGTCGCGGCAGCGGGAACGGCCATTGCCGTCATGCGCAATCGGGCGCGCAATCAGCCAGCGGCGCCGACACCGAGTCAGGTAGGCCGCGCCCTCGCAGTCGCGGCGGCGCTCAGACCAGTTCTGACACGATCACGGCAATCGCCCCAAGCACGGAGACGCTGAGCACGGCTGCCTTGGTGCGACCCGCGTCGAGGTGAGCCGCCAGGCGCCGCGACGCAAGAAACCCAAGGATCACCGGCGGTTGCAACAGCAACGCGAGGCCCAGCTCTTGAGTGCCCAGGCGACCAACCAGGGCGAGAGCCATCGCGGAGATGAGGCCGCCGATGACGAAGATCACGGAGAGCGTGCCCCGGATTACCGCGCCGCGCTGTCCCGCGTAGACAACGGCCAGCGGAGGCCCACCGATCGATGAAACGGTGCCAGAGAACCCCGACACCAGGCCCGCTCCCAGAAGGGTGAGCGGCTTCGGCGACAGTGCCAGGCGCGACACCGACAACGCGGCCGCCAGTAAGACCGCCAACCCGACGGCGATGGAGACCCCTCGCGCCGATATCGACGCGACAACCAGCGCGCCGAGCAACGTGCCCGGGAGCCGCCCAGCCATGACCCATCGCAGGCCCGTCCAGTCCACATGAGCGCGGTTGCGTCGCGCGATCAGGACGGTAAGCAGGACCGCTGCAACGAGAAGAGGACCCGGAACCAGCTTTGGCTCGATCAGAGCGACCAGTGGCGCGGCGAGCAGGTTCATGCCGAAGCCAAGGCCGCCCTGTAGGCCCGCGGCGGCAGCCATCACCACGAAAACCGCGGCGTACTCGACCGGACTCACGGTTCAGATCCTGCCGGTTGGCTATATGGTCGCCGGCGGAGGTGTCAGTTGACCTGGTGGCAACCCCCGCCTTCAAAGCGGGTGGGACGGGCGACCCCTGTCCGGCGGGTTCGATTCCCGTCCACCTCCGCGCTATGAGGCCTCGCGGGTGAGGGTGCCGGCGGGACTGGTGATCTCGCTGGCGAAGCCATCGGAGCCGAGAACGAACTCGAGGGACATCCCGGGCTGCATCGGCACCGAGAACTTCAGACCACCCTCGGACTTTAGGGGGATCTCCATCCCCGACTGCAGGAGGATCACCCCGCCACCGGCCGTGCCCTTGACTTCGATGGTGACTCCACTAACGGAGTACTTGCCCACCACCTGGCGCAGAACCTCTGGCGACACCGGCTCGGCCTCGGTCGCGTCGTCCGCCGCGGGTTCGTCCGAACGCTTGGATATCCGGCCGCCGAAGTGGAGGTATTGAGTTCGGCCCTTCTCGTCGGGGTCCAGGAAGGTGGCTTCCAGGTCGCCGATGCCAGCGACGTGGGTGTAGAAGACGTCTTCCTCGGCAGGGAGCAGCTCGAGTCCCTGCATGCCGCTCCCGGTCAGCCGCAACGTGCCGTCGACAATGTGGATCGTGTTGCGACCCGCGATGTTCGCGTAGTCGCCGATGTAACGCTCGAGGTCGAGCGCCAGACCGTCGACCGGTTTGCGGGCGCCGGTCGTGACCGTTCCCGCCCAGCCGTCGATGAGGCGGTTCATGAGCGGAATGATCAGCTCGTTCACGTGATCGCGGTTCGTGAGCAGCGCCACGGAGATCTGCTTGTCGGGGATGACGCGCAGGAATGCGGTCTGACCGCCCGTGTTGCCGTCGTGACCGATCACCTTCGGGCCGTGGTCGAGAGACATGAACCATCCGAGTCCCCAGTGGCTCGCTGGGATCCTGGTCGGACACTCGACCAACGGTTCCTGCATAGCGCGAACCGATTCCTCGGTGAGGATGCGCGTGCCATTCGGAGCGACGCCCCCGGCGAGGTGGATCTGGCCGAAAGCCGCCAGGTCCTTGGCCGTCGACATCACGCCTCCGGCCGGCACCATGGCTCGCCCGAGGCCACCGGGTCCGGTGACGCGCACTTCCCCGTCGGGACCCGGGGCTGTGCCGAAGGCCAGCTCGCGGCCGGGGAACTCCGCGGTGAACGAAGTTGTGTCAGTCAGGCCGGCCGGCGTGAACAGATGGTCCTGCAGCGCCGCTCTGAAGCTCTTGCCGCGCAACACTTCGACGAGCCGGCCGAGGATGACGAGGCCTGCGTTGCTGTAGGCCCAGTACCCACCCGGCCGTTGCAGCGAACTGAGGTCACCGAGATCGGCGACGTAACGCTCGATGGCGTCGTCTTCGGTGCCGTACAGCGGCCCGCCCATTTTGTCGCCGTCCAGACCCGACGTGTGGGTCAACAGGTGCCGGGCGGTAATGGAGTTGCGCGCATCCTCGTCAGCCAGCCGGAGCTCGGGCAGATACTCGACGATCGGCTTTTCGATATCAACGAGCCCCTCGTCGACCAACTGCATGACGAGCGTCGCCGTGTAGACCTTGCCAACCGAGCCCGATTCGAAGATCGTGTCGTTCGTGACCTGAAGTCCGGTGTCGGGGTTGGCCATACCGGCGGCCGCCGTCGCTACGACTTCGCCGTTGTGGATGACCGCCAGCGCGGCGCCGGGAATGCCGTTCTCCGCGAGGAGCTGCTCGAGCACCTCGTGCGCCCGCTCGGATGTCGGCGCGTCATGGCTTGTCTGGTCCTGACTTCCGGCCGATGTTGCAGGCGGCGCGCTGCGCACGGGCACCGGGATGACCGGCAGGATCACACTCGAAGGGTGTGCGGCGTCGTGCCAGATGCTGTTCTCGGCGATCTCCATCCGCGTCGAGGACGCGATGGGCTCCCCGGTGTTGAGGTTGCGGTCACACTTCGGGAACGCGGCCGAGCTGACCTGCAGGCGCAGCTGGTGCCCGGCCTTGAAGACCTGGCAGGTGTTCCACATGTCGATGTCCAGCTCGTAGACCTGACCCGCTTCCATGAAGACCTCGCGGTCGACGCCCTCGCGGTAACGAGCGCGGACGATCCCGTCGCATAGGCGCTGGCAGAAGCCGTCGGGATGAACGTCGACGAGCAGCGCTGCGAAGTCGGTGTCGACGGCCGACGAGGAGACGAACAGCCGGGCCCGCACAGGCCCGGTGACCTCGAGGTCCTCGGTCAGCGGAGGTGTGGTGAAGGTGAGAACGTCCGCCCGCTTTCCGACTTCGGCGTAGTCGTCGGGCCCGCCGATCTGCAGGGTTCCGTAGTCGAAAATGAAGGGGGTGGGATCGGACGGGTCGTATCGGTATGAGTCCGCCGGCTCGTCACGGCTGGGCGCGGTGGTATCGAGCACCCCATCCGAGCGCAGGAAGTAGTCGGTGTACTGGGCGCGCGCGAGTGGCCACTCCTTCTCGTCGCGCCACCGGTTTGCGCCCATCACGAAGATCCGGACCGGCGCGGTGTCGAGTTGCTGCTCGCGGCCGAGGGACCAGTCGAGGAAGTCGATCATGCGGCGCTGCAGATCGATCAGCGCGTCCGGCCCGAACTCGACGTCACCGATCTTGGACGTCGTGTTGACCGCGTGGCCCCACGGCCCCATCAGCAGGCGCTGGCGCTTGCGGGTCTCCTCGGAAGGCGCCCCCGTCGAAACGCGCGAGTAGTTGAGCGGAGTCCCGATCTGCTCGTCGTCGTACCAACCGGAGATGTGCATCACGGGTATGTCGATCTCGTGGATGCGGTGCTGGTAGCGCAGCGGCTCCCAATACTCATCGAGCCGCGGGTGCATCATCGTGTCGCGCCAGAGCTTGCTCGAGAGGCCGGCGGCTTCGTCCATGGTCTCGAGCGGAAGGTGCTTGAAGACGGTCGTCCAGTCGACCTCACGGAGCCCCGCGGGCATCTCCCGGTTGCCGGTGACCGAGTACCAGAGAAGCATCGAGAGCGTGATGCCGCAGGTCGGGAATTCGACGAATGGGTCCGAAGGCGCCGTCGAGATGACCATGGCCTTCAGGCTCGGCGGCTTCGTCAGCGCGGTAAGCCACGACGCCTGCGCGCTGTAAGAGGCGCCCTGGGTCGCGATGTTGCCGTCGGACCAGGACTGGCGGGCGACCCACTCGAAGGTGTCGTAGCCGTCGTTCGGCTCCTGTCGCCACGGGGCGAACTCGCCCTCTGACTTGCCGCGACCACGCACGTCCTGGATGGCGAGCACGTAGCCGCGGCGGTTGTAGGCATCGGCCATGCGGCCCAGACCCGGGTTGTCCTTGATGTAACACGTGCGCGCCACGAGCGCGGGCCACGGCCCGTGGCCCTCAGGGAAGTAGAAGTCGGTGGCCAGTCGCACGCCGTCGCGCGCGGGCATCATCACGTCGAGCTGTTTCCGATCGGCCCCAACCTCGACTACGGGCTCCGAAACGGTCAGGGTTTCGCTCATCTCAGCCAAATTAGGGCGACGCAATCCTCCCTGACTTGGCCGTCCGCCCAATTTCGAGCCGCCGCTTCGCAGCCGCGCGGGCGTGGGTGGGGCCGCACGCTCTGCAGCGGCCGGGTTGGGGTGCGCGGCCGCCAGTGATATCGCTAGACGGCCAGGAGGTCGCGGGCGCCCGTGTCGCTGCTCGGGTGACGCAGCTTCGACATGGCACGGGCTTCGATCTGGCGGATCCGCTCACGCGTGAGGTTGAAGTGCTCCCCGACCTCCTCGAGAGTGCGGGCTTCGCCACGGTCGAGACCGAAGCGCAGACGCAGGATCTCCTTCTCACGGTCATCGAGCGGACCGAGCAGGCGGTTGATCTCTTCGGGCAGGAGCGCCGTTGCTGCAACCTCGAAGGGCTGCTCGGCCGAGAGGTCGGGCACAACGTCGCCCAATTCAGCGTCGCCGTCTTCCCGCAGCGGCTCGGAGAGCGAAAGGGGCTCGGCCGCGAAGCGCAAAGCCTCCGAGACCTTGTCTTCGGGCATCTCCACTTCGGCGGCCAACTCGGCCTGGGTGGCGGGCCGACCCAGCTTGAGCTCCAGGCGCGAGCGCGCCTTCTGGAGCCGCGCCAACGTGTCCCCGGCGTGGACCGGCAGGCGGATGGTGCGGCCGGTGTTGGCGATGCCGCGGGTGATGGCCTGACGGATCCACCATGTTGCATAGGTCGAGAACTTGAAACCCTTGCGCCAGTCGAACTTCTCGACGGCGTGCATCAGGCCGAGGTTGCCCTCCTGGACCAGGTCGAGGAGGGGCAGGCCGGAGGCCTGGTACTTCTTGGCGATCGAGACGACCAAACGCATGTTGGCGAGGATGAACTCCTCCTGGGCCGACTCGCCCTTGCTGATGGCGCGGCGAAGCTCGCGGCGCTTGGCCGCGGTGATCTTGCTGCCCAACTTCTCCATCTCCTCACGAGCCGACGTGCCGGTTTCGATGGCCTGGGCCAGTCGAACCTCGTCGTCCTTCGTCAGGAGCTGGAAACGCCCGATATCAGTGAGGTAAAGACGTACGAGGTCCTCGTCGTCCCGTTCCACTCGCTCTTTGGCCACTGTCACCCTTCTTGTTGTTTCGGTCTGTGCGCCGGTCTCCCGAACCCCGAAAGGGGGCAAAAAGACAACGTCCGAGGTCAGCAGGCCATTCCCGCCTCTGCTACCTGGCATGGCCACCATAAAGGAGGCGTCAAGCCCTATATCTCTACCCGGGGCGGGCACCCCGACCCGCCCCTCCTCCGGAGCGTGGGGGCCGACCCACGCCCGGCCGTCGTCTCTTGACATTCGCCTTTGTGCAGGCGAATCCCTGCCTAGGTTGGGCTCGTGCTCGACGATGACGGTCGGCCTGGGGCAGGAGCCCCAGGCTTCGGACAAGGGCAGGGCCCCGGGGTCCCCGCTCGGGACGAAATAGAGATCGCGGTCGTGACGATGGTGCTGGATGCGGTCGATATGGACCGATTAATCCCAATTGTTTCCAAATACGTGGTGCTCAGCCGGCAGCAGCCCGGGTGCCGGAACATCGACCTCTGTGCCTCGGTGACGACGCCCAACCGGCTGGTGATCATTCAGAAATGGGAGTCGGCCGCCGCCCAGCGGGCGCACTTCGATTCCCCCGAGATGGTCGAGATGGCCGAGATGGCGAAGCCACTCCTGGCCGGGCCGCCGGCGATCGACCTGTTGGACGGCTTATCCGCCCATGATCTGACGTGAGGCCAGCTCGCCCGAGAGCGAGCTGAGCTCCGCCCAGGAGAGGGAGTCGGCGGTCCAGATCTTCTCGAAGCTCGCGTCGGCGGCGTCCGAGAAGCCGTGGCGGGCGCGGAAGTGGTAGTGCCGGCGGGGCTTGGAGATCTCCCACCCCTTCCGGGCACACCGCCCCGCCGCCCACGCATCCCACGCCACCCGCTGCGCCACTGTCAGGTCTTCATCCGGCGGTGCGTCTGCGAATTCGGGGCTGCGGCGGTCGAGCGCCCGGTGCAGGACGACGCCGAGTGACTCGGTCGTACCCTTCTCTGCCAGGTGCCGGGGCTTCTTGGAGTTCTCGAACGCGCCGGACTCGAACTGGATGTGGAGCGGCGTGAAGCTGAGGACGCGAGACCGGCCGAAGGGCGTGCGCTCGTCGACCTCGATCGTGATCTCGTCGTCGGGGGCGAAGCCGATGCTGTCCGCGACGAGGCTCGCGATCTCCGCGATACGTGCTGCGTCGAACGACACGTAGTGGAATGTCTCGGGGAGGACCTTGATGTGAGCCACGTCAGGCCGGGACAGTCTGCAGTTGCGGGATGGTGCCGGGTCCGGCGATTCCGCCGGCCGCCAGGAGCATTTCTTCGAGCGCGCCTTGCCGTGCCGCGGCGCGGTCGATCTCGTCGGGCCCGCCGATCAACGACTGAATGAGCATCTCCCCCTCGCGCCAGTCCGACATCTCATCTGCGAGAGCGAAGCGCAAGGACCGAATGGTCGGCGCGTCGGTGATCGTCGACGTGTTGCGCAGATGGTGGGTGTATGCCGCAATCTTGTGCGGGATCAGCACGCGGTACACGCCAACGAGCTTCTCCAAGGTCTTGTCGATGCCCTCGGGCTCGGTCAGCGCTTCCGCGAAGGCGACGAGCTCATCGTTGGGCGGTTGCGTCAGGCGGTCCGGGTTCATCTCGCGAAGTTCCGGCAGCCGCTTGTGCCACAAATCGGCGTGCCACGCGTGGTGGTAGCAGTGCGTGCCCAACTTCATCTTGATGTCGAGTTCGGGCACCGTGGCGACCCATCCGCCGAGCGCCTCGAAGAGCTTCATCTCGATCCACTTGTAGTGGCCGACTCGGCGGGCGGTTTCCTCGACGGTAAACCCACCCGGTAGCCGCCGCCGATCCCACGGCGCGAAAGGGGGGCGCGGCTCTCTCGCGTTCGTCACGGGCCGGAACCTAGTTACTGGTTGGGTGGCGCGCCTTGACTGGGCGAGGGGTCGAGGGCGCCGCCGGTGTTGAATCCTGAGCACGGATCGTCCGGCTTGGCCGCCGCGGTGATGTCGCGCTGGGGCCACTTGCCGACGAGGTGGCGTTCGGCAGCGTTCACCATCCGGTAACAGCCCGGGGCGGACGAATAGTCGGAGACCGCGTTGCGGTCCCACTGCCAGAGCGCGTTGTCCTTGACGCACGAGTAGTCGTTCGGCAGGTAGAAGCAGGCCGGACTGTCGGCCGAGGATGATGGGTGCGCGGGGATCGCATGGAACCCCTTGTCGACACTTTCGGGCGTGACCTTCGGGCCTGCGACCTGAATGCCCGTGAACAGCTGGCGCAGATCCTCGTAGAACCGGCACGGAATCGAAGTGTCCTGGTAGGGCAGGTCGGGCGCAGCTTCGCGCAGCGCCTTGAAGCACTGCGTGTCGACCCAGGCGCCGATGGCGGCCTTTGGCGTGAAGACCCAGGCGTGATCCCACACGTCCTGGTCCATCCACTTCCCGTGGACGATGTTCTCGTAGCCGTTCCCCGTAAGCACGATCGACTCAGGGAAGTACGCGGCGCGCTTGGCGGCCTCGGACCATTCCTTGTCGTAATAGAGATTCCAGATCACGGTCGTGATCTCGTTGGACTTCAGTTCCGCCACCATGGCCGTGTACGCGTCGGCGTCGTGCGGGCTCTGCCAAATGGAGCCCTTGAACGCAAAATTCCGCTCCATCGCAAAGCTTCCGCCGCATTCGGCTACATCGGACTTGATGCGTGCCGCCGCCTTGTCGTCGATCTCCGAGTCATCGGGGACGAGAGTCAGGAAGGCCATCTTGCGAGGACGGCCCTGGTATGCGGGATCACCCGAGTCCGAAACCGGCCGGTTCACAACTTGCTGACACAGCAGGTTCGTAAAACCGTCGACCAGGAATTCCATCGGCTGGTTGTAGCCCCACACGAGCCCGGGGTAGGTGCGGTAGGAGTCGATCGAAACGAGCCCTGAACCCGCGCCGAAGGTCATCACCCCGCGGCGGGCCATGGGCGCGATGTAGCTGTCGACTTCGTCGACATCGTTTACGACCACAGCGAAGGGTTTGACGCGGCTGTAGCCCTCGGCCGCATCGGCCGCGCGTGTCTCAGGCGAGCTGATGCTCTGGCCGCCGCCGCGGCCGAAGTGCACCCAGAAATGGACGAAGCGGCCGTAGGTCTGGAATCGCTCATTGAAGTAGCGCTGCCAGACCCGCATGGCTTCGACCGTGTACGGGTCGTCCTCCCCCGGCGGCTGCGCGAGGTCGTAGAACGCGTTCTCCGCAGGAGTCTGCTGACCGCGGCTGCCGAGATAGTTCGCGTTGCCGTGTCCCCAGTAGAAGAGCACCCGGATCTCATCAGCGGTAACTCCGGGATAGGTGTTGCCGCCGTTGTCACCATTGAAGCTCGCGACGCAAGGAGGCGCGGCGGGATCTTCGGTCTGCCGCGGTGGACGGCCGACACACCGTTTGGTCGACGGCGTCTTGATAGCGCGGCCTCCCACCTCGCCGCCCCCGAGATCACCGGCGTCCGCAAGGGCTTCACTGGTCAAGCCCGAAGAGCTACCCAGCCCTAGCGACGAGAAGTTTCCGGAGGGCGGCGTGACTTCGTTCTGGTCCTCCGGCGGGACCGGCGCGTACTCCAGCGTCTCAGACGGAGTCGATTGAGGGATGTTGAGCGCGGACGGAAGGATGCTCAGGAGAGCGACCGCGGCGAGCATCGAAGTGACCAGCGGCAGGCGGTCGTGCCCCCAGGTGGAGCGGGGCGTGGCGCGAGCGCTCAACGCCACGTTTGGATCTCCATCGCGTGAAGTATCCCGCCCCGGACGGCCACGGTCAGGTCGCGATCACAGGTGGCGTCGAAGCCAATCGATGGTCGCCTCCAGTGAGGCGAGCTTCGCCCACGGGCGTCCCGGCATGAAGACGTCCGAGGACCTGCTGGGGAACACCATCAGGTCGACCGTCTTGCCCTTGAGTCGAAGCCAGTTGAAGATGAATTCGGACTCCGACAGGGGGGTGCGCCCGTTATCGGCGGGTACCAGTAGTCGCACCGGAATGTCGAGTTTGTCCAAGTGCGACGCGGGCGAAAGCCGGCGCCACTTCTCGATGTCCTCCCACGGGTAGCACTGCAGGACATCGGGGAAGAAGTGAGGACCCAAGTCGCTGGAGCCGAACAACGCCTCGAAGCTCACCATGGCGCGCCGGGTGATGATGGCCTTGAACCGATTCGTATCGGTGGCGAGCCGCAGAGCGGCAAGGGCCCCGTAGGTGATGCCCCCAGCGGCCAGCCGATCGCCGTCGGAAATACCGGCTTCGATCGCCGCGTCGCAGACGGCTTCGAACGTCGGCTGGTCGCACTCGCCCCACGCGCCGTAGACCTTCGATGCGAAGTCCTCGCCAAACCCCTCGCTGCCGGGCGGGTTGCAAAGCAGGCTGGCGAACCCTGCGGTGGCGAGGAAGCGGGGGTCGAGTCGGTAATCACGAGACCACGAGCTCCCCGGCCCTGGGTGAATGTCGAGCAGGGTCGGGAACGGGCCCTCGCCCGGCGGCACGACGGCCCATGCGTCGATCTCGACACCGTCGACAGTGACGTCGAGCTTCCGAATTTCCGGAATCGCCCGGTCGGCCAGCCACGGGTTGGGATCGTGGACCACGCGCTCGCTCGCCCCATCCAGGTCGGCCACGCGAACGGTGATGACCTCGTCACCAGAGGTCGCGGTGAAGGCAATGCGTTGCCCGGCGAGGTCGTGTTCCCCGATCATCCGATCCCCGGTCAGGATGGGCTCAGGCTTGCCGTTTTCGTCGAGCCGGTAGACCCACGTGCGCCCGGCGTCGACGACGTTGAACCAGAGACTGTCGTCCGCGGCTCGAGTGAGCATGCGTTGATTCGACATGTACTCCACTGTCAGCGACTGCGTCTCCGACACTCGCCCAGCCGGTCGTTCGAGATGGCCGGTCCTGTCCTCTCCGTTCACATAGACCCGATAGACGTCCGCCGCATACCAGCGGACCTCTGGTGGCTGGCCGATCCAGGCGATGTCACCACTCCGACCGAACGAGTAGCCGCGAACGGAATTGGCGTCGCGCACCACGCACTCGGCTTCGCCGCCATCGCGCCGAATTGCCCATATGGACGTAAGGGGGCTGTTGTCGAAGTCGTCGTTTCGGTTGGCCACGAAGGCCAATCGCCCGTCGGCGGTGAATCCTGGCTGGCCCACGGGATACGGGCCCTCCGTGAGCATCTTCGGCTCTCCGCCGAGGGGGCACCACCACAGTTGCGGGGCTTCGTCCGGAAGCATCGTTCCGCTCGACCGATAGTTGAACCGCTCGATGTGCTTGATCCGCGCGCGGTAACGCTCGATGCGCTCCGCGTCGTCCGCAGGGGCAGGCCGGGGGACGGAACCGACGAAGCCGGGGTTGTCCGGCCACGCCGGCAGCGCGGTCACCGCGAACCCATCGCCGTCAGGGCTCCAGCGCCATGAGCCGATGCCGCGGGGCAGCGATACGGCCTCGCGCTCCTCGCCGGTCTCCTTGTCGAGCAGCCAGATGGCCGTCGGTCTGCCATCGCGAGCGGACGTGAACGCCAAGGTGCGCCCATCGGGGGACCACGCCGGCGACGAGTCGCGCCGCCCGCGTGTCAGCTGGACGGGGGCGCCCCCGCCCTCTACGTCAACGGACCAGAGGTTCCACTTCGTGTCGTCCGCCTCGAGGTCGTAACGCCCTTCGGCGAACACCACCGACGAACCGTCCGGAGAGAGGGCCAGCTGCCCGACGATCCGCACGTCGAGCAAGTCCGATAGCTGAAGCGGCTGCATTTTTGGCTCCTAGTTGTCTTTGGGACTCAGTACATCGACGAGACGGTCCAGCTCATCTTCGGAGTTGTAAAAATGAGGCGACACGCGGTTCGTGTCGCCGTAGGCGCGGATGAAGAGGCCGGCCGCGAGCGCCCTTTCGACGTTCTCGTCCGGAGTTCGACCCGGCGTCCGGAACGCCATCAACCCGGATGATTCGTCGGACCGGCGGGGCCACGGCGCAGCGATCTCGTGACCCCGGGCTTCCAGGGCCTGGGCCAATCGCGTCGTCAGTCCCACAACCCGTTCTTCGACCGCGTCGTGACCGAAGTCGGCCAACAGCTCGACCCCGGCACGAAACGCGGCGATGTCCAACCAGGAGGCCGCGGACTCCTGGAAGCGGCGGGCCCCCGGCGCCCATTCGAGCGCAGGGTCCATGACGTTGCCGAACGGGTCCGCCACCGAGCCCATACCCACCAGGACCGGTCGTAGCCGCTCGATCAGTGCAGGGTGCAGCCAGCAGAACCCGATGCCCCAGGTCCCGAGGAGCCACTTCATGGACCCAGCGGCGAGCAGGTCGACGTTGGCGCTCTCCACATCTACGCGCACTGCACCGACGGCCTGCATGGCGTCTACGGCGAAGATCACTCCCCGCTCGCGGCATGCTGCGCCGATCGCCGCGACATCGGCGCGATATCCGTTCCAGAACTGCACCAGGCTGAGCGCGACAACGCGGGTGCGGTCGTCGACTTGCTCCAACACCTGCTCGACTCCGACGCGGCCATCCTGCGGTGTGGCTCGGCGCAGTTCGACACCTCGGTCGGCCAGCGCCATCCAGGGATAGAGGTTGGTGGGGAATTCCTTCCACGCGCCGACGACGTTGTCGCCCTCGTTCCAATCCAGCCCGCCGGCGAGCAATCCCAGGCCGTGCGCGGTGGCCCGGGTCAGGGTCAAGTGCGCCGGATCGGCGTTCAGCATCGA
This sequence comes from Acidimicrobiales bacterium, assembly GCA_035526705.1. Lineage (GTDB taxonomy): Bacteria > Actinomycetota > Acidimicrobiia > Acidimicrobiales > JAHWKP01 > JAHWKP01. The sequence goes on from DATLBX010000057.1 coordinate 36,010, forward strand.
GGCCAGACCGTCGAAGAGCGCGTTCCGGTCCGCGGCGAAGCCTTCGGTCATGGTCAGCATCGACCCTTCCGTCATCGCCGTGGCGGCGCGCTCGACAGCGTCCCGCGCCCGAGTGTGCATCGGCGCGCCCCCGCCATGGTTGAGCCAGACCAGCTCCTTGAGACTCGGGAAGAACTCCCGCGCCTCCGCGACGGAAAGGGGCAAGCGGACTAGGTCCCTATGTGCTTCGCGAGAAAGGCCTCGACCTCTCCGGTGAGCTTGTCCTTGTCCTCGCGGGACATCGATTCCACGAAGTGTCCAGCCTTCTCCAGCACGAAGTGGTCGTAGTCGACTCCCGCCGCGTCGAGCGCCTTGAGCAGCGCCTCACCCTGGCCCGTCCCGACGCGCGGGTCGTTGCCCGAATAGAAGACGAGCAGCGGCACGGTTATCCGGTCGAGCTGGCGGATGGGCGAACGTTCCCACAGCAGGTCCTGATCCGTTTCGGGGTCGCCGATGCGCCGCGCGAATAGAGAGCCGAACTGAGCAAACAGCTTCCCGATCTCGGCCGTCAGGTCGACCGGAGCCATCCCCGCGACTGCGCACTTCACCAGGTCCGGGTCGGACGTGACGGTCGTCATGGTCTCGTAGCCGCCATATGACGTACCGAACATCGCCAGACGGTCCGGGTCGGCCCATCCCTGCTCGACGACGTGGCGGACCGCGTCGACCACGTCGAAGTGCATCTTCCGGCCCCACTCCTTGTCGCCCGCATCGAGGAACTTCTTCCCGAAGCCCAACGAGCCGCGGTACTGGAGCTGAACGCAGAGGTAGCCACGGTTCGCGAAGAACTGCGGCCAGCCCTCCCAGCCGGGTGGGTCACGATGCCACGGTCCGCCGTGGGGTTTGACCACCGTCGGCAGCGCCGTGCGGCCATGGTCGGGCGGGAAAGTGAGGTAGCCCTGGATCTCCAATCCGTCCCGGGCCTCGAAGCGGAAGGGTTCCTTTCGGGCCAACGTGTAGTTCGCCAGGTTCGGGTGTTCGTCCCACAGCAGCGTGGAACTCTTCGTGTCGCGGTCGTAGAGGTGGTAGCTCCCGGGGTGGGCATCGGAGCTGACGTTGTAGATCCACTTTCGGTCCGCCGCGTCGCGGCTGACAATGCCGTATTGCGCGTTTGGTCCGTAGGGGCCGCCGCGAATGGCGTCGAGATCGTCCTGAACGGACGGGTCCATCACCAGGTAGTCGTACGTCTCCGCGTAGACCGTGGCGAACTGCGGCCGCGCATCCTCAGGGTGGTGGGTGACGAACAGGAGGTCGTATCCGGGATATTCCGCCACGGTCGTCAGCTGCCCGGAGGCAAGGTCCAGCCGGACGAGGCTTTGCGTGTCGAAGCCCTTCGAAGTGACGAATGAGAGCGCTCGCCCGTCGTCGATCACCTCGATGGGAGTGCCCGATGGGAAGGCGACGAGCATGGCGTCTTCCGGACCGAACTCGATGGCTGTACGCCAGTCGCCACCCTCGTCGTCGCGGACGGCGATTCCCGCGCTGCCGTCGGCGTTGAGCCGAACCCCGCCCTTCACGCCCAAGTCCTTGTCAGTGAGCCAGCGGGTGAATCCGGGGTTCTCCTCCAGAAGAGCGATGTCACCAGTTGCCGTGTCGAGCTTGTGAAGGTCCGGCCGGCCGTTGCCCTTGGTATCGATGGCCAGAAGGAGCGTGTCCGGATGGCGCGGGCTCGATCCCGCGATGCTCATCCCACCGGGGAGATCCGCCAGCGGTCGTGTCAGTCCGGACTCAGCGTGGGCGGCGTACAACCGGTACTGCTCGTCGCCCCCGCCATCTCTCGCGAACATCAGCTCCCGGCCGGAGGGCGACCAGAAGCAACCCCGAACATCACGATCGTCGCCGGCTGGCAGCGGCTTGGCCTTGGATGGATCCGAAGTCGGCCCGACGTGGATCCGCGACACACCGTCGACCTGGTCGACGAACGCAATCAGGGCCCCATCAGGCGACAGCGAGGGGGCTGAGCGGCTCCCTCCGCCGAACAGGACATGGGCAGGTATCCGCGTGGAGCTCACGCCCCGATCCAATCAGGCCGGAGGAGTAGGCCGCTTGACGCTCCCGCAAAGCAGCCAGCGGCAGCACGTTGCAGAGGCACAACTTCCAGCGGCGCCAACCGGTGGAGACTGCCCGAATGGGCACTGCCGCGGGCATAACTCGATTCACCCTGGACAATGGGCTGAGGGTCGTCGTAGCCGAGGATCGATCAGCCCCGGTCGTAGCGGTCACCGTCAACTACGACATCGGTCTCCGCACCGAACGGGAAGGCCGGAGCGGGTTCGCCCACCTGTTCGAGCACATCATGTTCAGAGGGTCCGCCAACGTTCCGGACGGCGACTTCAGCCGGTTGACCTCACGCTACGGCGGAGGTGGCAACGCCTCGACCGGGCTCGATCAGACCAACTACACGACCGTCCTGCCGACCAACGCGTTGGAGCTCGGGCTCTTCGTCGAGTCGGACCGGATGGGCTGGCCAACGTTGAGCGAGGAAGCGCATCGGGGCGAGTGCGAGGTGGTCAAGGAGGAGACGCGGTTGCGGTTCCTCAACAAACCCAAGACCGAGCCGATCGGCGGGTGGTGGCTCGACATGCGTGCCCTCGCCTTCGACGGCTATCCGAACGCCCACGACGGCACGGGCAGCTTCGAGGAGATCGAAGCGTCGTCGGCTGCGGAGACCCGCGAGTTCTTCGAGTCCTATTACACCCCCGCCAACGCGGTCCTCTCGATCGTCGGCGACCCCGGCGATGTCGACGTCAAAGCGCTCGTCGAAAAGTGGTTTGGCGTGATTCCCGGTAGGCCCACGTCTCCCATCCCCGCCGTGAGCGAGCCGCCTCTCAGCGAGGAAAGGCGGAAGGTGCTCATCGACAAGCTCACCCCCTCGCCCATGCTGGCCGTGGGGTGGCGCACCCCCGACCCGGTCGCCGACATGGCCTCACATGCCGCGGCCATCGTGCTCGCGGAGGTCCTCGTGGCCAAAGAGGATGGACTGCTGGTGCGTCGCCTCGTGTCGAAGGAGCAGCTGGCTACTTCCGTGGCGGGCTTCGTCGAGTTCTTCGGTCTGCAATTCCTCGCCCGGGACCCGTTGCTCTTGAGTGTCACCGTCCATCACGACGGTTCAGACGCCGATGCACTGCTGAGCGCCATCGACGAGGAGGTGGCCCAGTTCGTCGCAGCCCCGGATGAGTGCGCGGTGGAGCGAGCGAAGACCACGGTGTTGACACGATGGCTACAGAACATCGACGAGGTCGGCATGCGGTCGATCTTCGTGGCCGGCTTCGAGCTGATCTGGGGTCGCGCCGAGCTCCTCGACGAGATTGCCGACGTATACCGGTCCGTGACGACCGACGATGTCGTCCGCGTCGCCCGCGACTACCTGACGCCCACGAGCCGCGCCGTCCTCGACATCCGGGGGTCCAAGTGAGCCGGACCATGACCGCCCCGGTCCGAAGCGTTCCCGAGGTCCCGCCTCTGCCGCCACTGCGCGAGCCCGACGATGCGCGTCGCGAATTGTCAAACGGTCTGGACGTGTGGGCGGCGCGCCGGGGCGGCGCGGCACTGAGCGAGGTCCGCCTGGTGATCCCGCTCGGGGGATTGGGCGCTGACGCCTCCTCCGACGCCACAGCGCGGCTGACAGCCGAGTTGCTGTTCAGTGAAGCGGCCGGCCCAGCTGCGGCAGAGGCCGGCAGCCGGCTCGCCGCGTTGGGTTTCTCGGCGCGTGCCTCTGCGGGAGCGGGCACCTTCTCCGTGGGCCTCTCCGGTCTGGACGACAACCTGGCGGAGGCGCTGGCCATCGTGGCCGACGTGCTCGGCTCCACCTCGTTCGACGCCGACCAGGTGGCTCAGCGCGCCGGGCGAATCGCCGCACAGCTGGAGCTGGAGGGCGCGGACCCGGGCCGCATCGCGCACGACCGCCTTCGGCGGCTCCTGTTCGGCGGCCATGCCTATGGGCGCACGCTGAGCGATCCGAGCGCGGTCGCCGCAACCGAATCCCCCGCCGCTGATGCGTTCGCGCGGACTCACCTGGTGCCGTCGCGAAGCCACCTCGTAGTTGTGAGCCCGCGAGACGCCACGGAAGTCCTGAGCGAAGCGGAGAGTTCGATGAAGGTCTGGGGTCGCAGTGGAGAGGCGACCCCGGTGCCGGATCCGCCGGACACAGCCCCGGACACGTTCGGACACATGCTCGTACTCGACCGTCCCGACTCGGTTCAGACCGCTTTCTGGTTCGCCAGTCGCACATCCGGCCGCGGCGCCCCAGACCACGCCGCGCTGACGATCGCGGTCCTGGTGCTCCAGAAGAGGGTGTACGACAACATTCGTCGGCGAAACGCGTGGAGCTACGCCGCCGGCTCCCAGCTCATCGATCTGCCCAAGGCGTCCTACTGCATGTTGGGTTGCCCCGTTCGAACCGAAGTGACCATGCCGGCATACGCGGAGCTGCTTTACGAGATGAACCGAATGATCGCGTCGCCGATCTCGGTAGAGGAGCTCGAGGAGGCGGTGGGTGCGCTGCAAGGCAGGACGGCGCAGCGCCTCGGCAGCCGGTCGGGACTGGCGGAGGAGCTTTGCCGTTTGGCCGAAGCGGGCTCGACTATCCGCGTGCTGGCCGACGAGACCGCGGCGCTTTCGAGCGTGACGGCTGATGAGGTGATGGAGACGTCGCGCCGATGGCTCGCGCCATCCCGTACCGCCTTCGTCGCGGTCGGAAAAGCGGAAACCCTGCAGCCCCTGCTCGGGATTATCGGCCCGGTACGAGCGGAGCCCGTCTAATCGAGCGAGGGCACCGGGTCGTCCGGGAGCTGTGTCGCCGGACTCCCGAAGACCTCAGCCACCGCAATTCCTCCGAGGATCAGGAGCGCGCCGACCACCCCCCCGACGCCCAGACGGTCCCCGACTAGATACCCGAGGACGGCAGCGGAGACCGGCTCCAGCATCAGCAGCAGAGCGGTGCGCGACGGGCCGATGAGGCGCTGACCCCATATCTGGAGGCTGAGGGCCCCGGCCGAGGCCGCAACCGCGGTGTAGGCGGCCGCCGCCCAAGCCTTGGCGGGCAAGTCGTAGCCGCCGGTGACGACTCCGGGGAGCAGCAACATGGCGCCCACCATGAGCAGCTGTGCGCAGCTCAGCCTCCAGGTGTCGTGCATGGGTGAGAAGTGCGACAGGAGGACGACGTGCACCGCGAAGCAGACCGCACAACCCAACGTCAGCCATTCGCCGCGCCCGAAGGAGTGTGGTCCGCCGGCCAGCAGTATCAGGCCGCCGGTCGCCACCACGACGCCGGCGCCCGTTGCCGGCGAAGGCCGGTGCCGAAGGAACACCGCAGACATCACCGGCACCATCACCACGAAGAGGTACGTCACAAAGGCGTTGACCGAGCTGCTCGTGTACTGCACGCCGACCGTTTGAAAGACATACCCGCCGCCGAGCGCCAGCGCGCACCAGAAAGCGGCGGGCAGAAGACCGGGCGCCGCGGGTCGACGACGGGCCAACGGCAGCAGGACCAGGCCGGCGATCAAGAATCGCACCGATAGAAATGGCACTGGTTCTGCCGAGGTGACCGCGTCCTTGATGATTACGAAGGTCGATCCAAAGAGAACGGCCGCCAGAACGATCGCCAGCTCCCCTCGCCTTGCTGAAGGCGGTGCGGGTTGCGTGTCCCCCGCCGTATCGCGAGGCGCCGAAGGCGGACGAGGCATAGACGCTCGGAGCGACTAACCGCGGTAGCGGTTAGTGATCGGCATGCGGCGGTCGCGTCCGAAAGCCTTGGGGCTGACGCGAACCCCCGGGGGAGCCTGGCGCCGCTTCCATTCGGCGCGGTCGACCATGCGCACGATGCGCCTCACGGTCTCCGCGTCGTGCCCTGCGTCGATGAGCTCGCCAGCGGTTCGGTCCTGCTCCACGAATCCCTCGAGAATCGGATCGAGCACCTCGTACGGCGGAAGCGAATCCTGGTCGAGTTGGTCCGGGCGGAGTTCCGCGGTCGGCGGCCTCCTGATGACAGCTTCAGGGATCACGTCGACACCCGCGCGCCGGTTGCGCTCGCGCGCCAAGGCGTAGATCTCGGTCTTCCAGACGTCCTTGATCGGCGCGAAGCCGCCCGCCATGTCCACGCCGTAAGCCGTCGTGTACCCCACGGCGAGTTCGCTCTTGTTTCCACATACCAGCACCAGCCAGTTGAACTTGTTGCTGAGCGACCAGAGCAGCGCGGCGCGAATTCGACCCTGAAGATTCTCTTCGGCAACGTCCGGGGGACGGTCGCCGAACGAAGCCTCGAGCAGGTCGAGCATCGGACGGAAGGCGGGCTCGATCTCGATCGTTCGCAGGTCCACGCCCAGGTTCCGGGCCAGCTCTGCGGCGTAGTCGTTCGATTCGTCGGCCGTGTACCTCGACGGCAGCGCCACTGCGTGGACGTGCTCGGCACCGACGGCGTCGGCGGCTACGCAGGCGACGAGCGACGAGTCGATTCCGCCGGAGAGCCCGAAGACCACGTCGGTGAAGCCGTTCTTGTGGGCGTAGTCCCGAGTACCGAGTACGAGCGCGTCGTACACCTCGGAAGTCACCGATGAGCGAACTGGCCCGACGCCGCCGGATACGAGAAGGTCGGCCAACTCGACGGTCACGACGGCCTGCTCGAACTGCGGCAGCGCCACCCGTACGCCCCCGTCGGCACCGACCGCGAGCGACCCACCGTCGAAAATCAACTCGTCCTGACCGCCGACCTGGTTGACGAACACCAACGGGCACCGGGCCTCGGCAGCCCGCGCCTCGAGCATCTTCAGCCGGTCCTCGATACGCCGCGCGTAGTACGGCGAAGCGTTCAGGATCACCACGACCTCAGCACCGGCCGCGGGCATCCCCGCCAAGGGGCCGCCCGCCCACCAAACGTCCTCGCACACTGCGATCCCCACCCGCGTGCCCGAAACCTCGACGACGGCGTTCCCGCCGGCGCCGGGTTCGAAGTACCGCTCCTCGTCGAACACCGAGTAATTGGGGAGGTGGTGCTTCCGGTAGACCGCCTGGATGGCGCCATCCCGGCAAAAAGCGGCCGCGTTGTACAGCTTGCCGCTCTCGTCGCGGTCTACGAACCCGACCATGGCCGCGCACTGGCCGGTGGCGGCCACGACCTCTCCGAGCGCCTCCAAGCCATCGTCCACGAACCCGGGCTTCAGGAGCAGGTCTTCCGGCGGGTAGCCCGTGATCGCCAACTCGGGGAACACGGCTAGCTCCGCGCCCTGCGCGGCGGCCTCGCTCAGCGCATGCAGGATGCACGCCACGTTGCCTTCGAGGTCGCCGACGGTCGTGTTCAGCTGGCACAGCGCGATGCGCAGGGAGGGTGCCACCCGCAAAAGCCTACGGTCGGGCCGTCATGGGCCCTGCTGACGACGGTTCGGAGGTCGAAGCCGACTTCGCGACGGCGCTCGACGAGTTGCGTCAGCGCCAGCCGGAGAGCGCAGCGTCCATCACGGGAAACCCAGCGGCGGAGAAGGCTCTGGCACTGGTCACCCGCGCCAGTCGAGCGCTGATGCGCCTGGTGGCCTACGACGCGGGCGCGGCATCAGTTCTCGCTGACCTCGACTACCGGGCTCCCCTGGAACCGTCGAGCGCAGAGGAGGTCGCGGTTTGGCAGAAGCGCGAGCTCCTGCGGATCGCGGCGCGCGACCTCACTCGCCTCGACTCGCTGGAGGTCGTAACCGAAGGATTGTCGATCATGGCCTCCGACGTCCTGCGCGCCGCCTGCGCGCTGGCCGGCGGAGAGGCACTGGCGGTGATCGGCATGGGGAAGCTCGGAGCGCAGGAGTTGAATTATTCGAGCGACATCGACGTGATGGTGGTCGGAGGTGAAGCTCCTGCGGCGCGACGAACTCTGGAAATAGCTCGCTTCTGTTTCCGCGTCGACGCCGCGCTGAGACCGGAAGGGCGAGACGGGCCGCTGACCCGGTCGCTCGAGTCATACGAGGCGTATTGGCAGCGGTGGGCTTCGCACTGGGAATTCCAGGCGCTGCTCAAGTCCCGGCCGGTCGCGGGAGACGCCGCGTTGGGAGCGGCCTTCGCCGCGGCGGCCGCCCGACACCTGTGGTCGCACCGCTTCGATGCTGGCGCGCTGCGAGAACTGCGTGACCTCAAGGCGCGCGCCGAAAAGCAGCTCGAACAGCAAGGGTTGACCCGACGCGAGATAAAGCGCGGCCGAGGCGGGATCCGCGACATCGAGTTCGCCATTCAGCTTCTTCAGCTCGTGCATGGAGGAGATGATCCGGCGCTGCGGGCTCCAGCCACCTTGACGGCTTTGGACGCTTTAGCGGAGGGGGGCTACGTGGCCGTCGCAGACGCGGCGACGCTGGCGGAGGCCTACCGATTTCTGCGCGACGTGGAGCACCGGCTTCAACTGGTGGACCTGCAGCAGGTGCATGAGCTTCCGACGGATGCGGAGGCCATGCGACGCCTCGCGCTGGTAATGGGCTTCGCCGAGCAGGCTGGGCGCTCTGCTACGGAGTCGTTCGAGGCAGAGCTCACCCGACATCGAGCCGCCGCCCGCGCCATTCACGAGCGCCTCTTCTTCCGTCCACTTCTCGAGGCCTTCTCGGGACGAGCGCCCACGCTCCGTGAGGAGGCGGCCGCGGCGCGGATCTCGGCGTTCGGCTTCACCGAGCTGGAGCGGACTCGCGCCGCGCTGACGGAGTTGAGCACTGGACTGACACGCTCGTCGCGCCTGATGTCTCAGCTGCTGCCTCTACTGCTGGGTTGGCTTTCCGACAGCCCGGACCCCGACTTGGGCCTACTGGGCCTGCGGGCTATAGCGGCCCGGCAGCACGGTGCCTCGCGGCTCACCGACGTTTGCCGCGACTCTCCCGAGGCCGCACGCCGACTCTGTCTTCTGCTCGGCACCACCCCGCTGCTGCGCGCCGGATTCGAACGCCACCCGCAACTGCTGTCGGACCTGGCCGGCAGCGAGCCGATGCGGCTGCCATCGCGGGAGAGTCTCCACGGCAGAGCCAGGGCGGCCTGGCAGCAGGGCGTGGACGAACGCCGCCGCGGCCTGCGCCTCGTGCGCGACGAGGAGGTCGCCCGCCTGGCAGCCCGAGACGTGCTCGGCCTCGACGACGTGGCGTCGACGGCGCGGTCGCTGACCTGTCTGGCGGAGGTGGTGCTCGACGCCGCGCTGACCGCCCTGGAGCCGCAAGTGCCCTTCGCCATCGTCGGCATGGGCCGCCTCGGCGGGGGCGAGCTCGGTTACGCCAGTGACCTGGACGTCCTCTTCGTCCACGGCGGCTCGACGACGGCCGATGCCGCCGAAGCTGAGCGCGTCGCAACCGAGCTGACTCGATTCGTGAACGGTCCGACGCCGGCCGAACGTCTCTTCGAAATGGACGCCCGCCTTCGCCCTGAAGGAAAACAAGGCCCGCTGGCGCGCAGCCTGGACGGCTACCGCAGCTATTGGCAGCGGTGGGCCAAACCCTGGGAACGTCAGTCGCTGCTACGCGCCCGTCCGGCCGCCGGCGATGCAGTCGTGGGCTCGAACTTCATGGCGGCGGCCGCGGACTTCGTGTGGGGGACCCCCATGCGCGAGGAGGAGTTGCGGGAGCTGCGCCGGGTGAAGGCCCGCGTCGAGAGCGAACGGGTCCCGCCGGGGGAGGACTCTCATTTCCATCTGAAGTTGGGTCCGGGATCGCTCTCGGACGTGGAGTGGACGGCGCAGCTGCTGCAGCTCACCTCGGGCACGCGCGGCGCCGCCACGCTCACCGCGCTCGACGCGTTGACCGACGCGGGGGCCCTGTGGGCCTCCGACCGCGATGTTCTCGCCATCGCCTACCGGTTCTGCGAGCACGTACGGAATCGCTGGTTCTTAGTGCGCGGTGGTCCCGGTGACGCCCTGCCGACCGATGCGCTCCAGCTGTCGAAGCTGGCCCGGAGCCTCGGAACCACGCCTGCCGCGCTCCGCGACGAATACCGAAGAATCACGCGTCGGGCGCGGGAAGCGACACTTCGGCTCTTCTACGGCAAGTAACCCACCCGACGTGTTCGCACCCGCCGCGGAAGGTGCTGAATGTGGCTCGGTAGGGTCTCGCCATGTTCGATGCTGCTCGAGCCGCGGTCGAGGGAGCACTAGCCGCGGGCGCCACCTACGCCGACGCCCGCGTCATGGCCGGTCGCACCGAGTCCATGAATGCGAAGAACGGCATGATCGAGGACCTCGGGCAATCCGAATCGAGCGGATTGGGCGTGCGCGCCTTGATTGGTTCCTCGTGGGGGTTCTTCGCATCAGCCGACCTGTCGGACAAGGGGGCTCGTTCCGCCGGCGAACAGGCCGCGGACATTGCGAAGGCGTCCGCGCTGGTCCCCGGCCCGGCCACTGAACTCGCCCCCGGCGACAAGCCGGCACAAGCCCACTGGGCTTCGGAGTGCGAGGAGCACCCACTCGACGACGTGAGCCTGTCGGAAAAGGGCGACCTTCTGGTCGGTGTCACCGAAGCCATGAGCCGGGTCAACGGGGTGTCGCTGGCGACGGCTTCGTACGCGATCTGGGACACGGAGAAGTGGTTCGTGTCTTCGGAAGGGCACCGGATCAGCCAGCGAATAATCGAGTGCGGCGCGCTCCTCAGTTCGACCGCGGTCGGGGACTCGGAAACCCAACGCCGGTCGTATCCCGGAATCCGCGGCCAGTACGGCACGAGTGGTTGGGAGTTGGTGCGCCGACTCGACTTGCCCGGGAACGCGCAGCGCATTGCCGAGGAGTCTGTTGCTCTGCTATCCGCGCCTCAGTGTCCGGAGGAGACGACGGACTTGATCCTCGGCGCCGAGCAGATGGCGCTCCAGATCCATGAGTCCGTTGGTCACGCCATCGAACTGGATCGCATCCTGGGTTGGGAAGCCGCGTACGCCGGCACGTCGTGGCTGGAGCCCGACAAAATGGGCTCGCTCAGGTTCGGGTCCGATCTGATGAACGTGACGGCGGACGCCACGTTGCCCGGCGCGCTCGGGTCTTTCGGTTACGACGACGAAGGCACCCCGGCGAAGTCGGTACCGATCATCGACAACGGCGTCTGGGTCGGGGTGCTCTCCGGCCGAGACTCCGCGGCCCAGGTCGGGATCCCGTCCGGGGGTTGCGTCCGGTCCGACGGGTGGAACCGGCTGCCGATGGTGCGCATGACCAACGTCGGTCTGCTGCCGGGGGAATCCTCGTTGAACGAGATGATCGCCGCCACGGAAACGGGGGTGCTGATGGACACCAACCGTTCGTGGTCCATCGACGACAAACGGCTGAACTTTCAGTTCGGATGCGAGATCGGATGGGAAATCAAGAACGGTGAGCGTGGTCGCATGCTGCGCAACCCGACATACACCGGTATCAGCCCTCAGTTCTGGGGTTCCATGGACATGGTTGGCGGCGCCGACGAGTGGGTCTTCTACGGCACGCCGAACTGTGGCAAAGGGCAGCCCACCCAAGTCGGCCATACGGGGCACCCCTCGGTCCCGTGCCGGTTCCGCAACGTGCGCGTCGGGGTGAGGGGATGACCGCGCCGACGGGCAACGGCGATGCGGCGATGGCGCTGTGTGAACAGGTGCTGGAGTTGGTCGGGACGCGCGGTGAGGCCGTGGTGCGCGCCAGCGCCGGCCAGTCGTCGCTAACTCGCTTCGCCAACTCGCGGATCCACCAGAACGTCTCCGAGGACACCGGCGGGGTGAGCCTGCAGGTAACCGTGGCAGGCGGGCGGACCGCCTCGGCGTCCGGCAACCACACCGACCAGACGGGACTAACGGCGCTCGTCGAGCGCGCCCTGGCGGCCGCCGTCTTGCGGCCGGAGGACCCGGAGTGGCCAGGACTTGCCGGGCCCGCTCCGGCGCGCGGCGCAGATCACTGGGACGACGAAACGGCCGGCGCGTCGGCGCGTACGCGGGCGGAAGCCGTGGGTCAGTTCGTTGGGGCGGGCGACGGTCTGGAAGCCGCAGGCTTTTGCTCGACTTCGTGGTCCGAGGTTGCACTGGCCAATTCCGCGGGCCAGCGTCTCGCCGGGCGCTCGACCGTCGCGTCGATATCCGGAATTCAGCGCGCCATCGGGCCGGACGGAAAGGCCGACGGCTCGGGGGACTGGTCCTCGTCGCGCGTCCGTGAGCTCGACGCCGCCGCAGCGGGTCGTCTGGCTGCGACTCGCGCCGTCGCCAGCACTGCGGCCGAGGACATCGGCCCCGGGCATTACGAGGTGGTGCTGGAGCCGGACTGTGTGTCGGACATGGTGCAGTTCCTCAGCTTCGGCTTCTCCGGCAAGGCCCATGCGGAGGGGACGAGCTTCGCCCACCCCGGCGAGGCCCAGTTCGACCCGGCGTTCTCCATGTGGGACGACGCGGCAGACGAACGATCCATCGGCCTGAACTTCGACGCCGAGGGGACACCCTCTGCCCTGTTGAACCTCGTCAAGGGCGGGGTGACCGGAGATCTGGCCCACGACCGGCGCTCCGCGGCCAGAGCCGGGGTGCAATCGACGGGCCACGCCACCGGTTCCACGGCATTCGGGGCCTTCCCGATGAACGTGATCGTCGGTGAGGGCGGAGACTCCGTGGACGAGCTGATCTCCGAGGTGGAACACGGGCTGCTGGTTTGCGGGTTCTGGTACACGCGGATTCTCGACCCCAAGACTCAGGTCGTCACCGGCCTGACGCGCAATGGGCTGTTCCGGATCGATGAAGGCAAGGTGGGCGCCGCGGTGCGCAATCTCCGTTTCACCCAGTCCTACGCCGCGGCGCTGGGCGCGGGACGGGTGCTCGGGATCGGAAACGACGGCCGGCGCGTCGGCCGGTACTGGGTGCCGTCCCTCCGGCTGTCGGACTGGAACTTCACCGGCGGCGCTCAGGGCTGAGCCCCGGCGCCTTTACGCGCTGAGGCTGAAGATGGTCGCTCGCCGGCCCAAGAGGCGCACGTCGAAAGAGCGCGTCACCTGAAGGTCCGACCCCCCGATAGCTCCTTCGAGCTCGCGGGACTTCGGGGCGAGTATGACCACCGGCCCCCCGTTCGTGAGTCGTGCGGCCTCGGCGATCACCGCACTGAACCACGGGCCAGGTCGCTGCGGGAGCCTGTGTTGCTCACCAAAGGGGAGATTCGAGACCATGGCGGAGACCGTCCCGTCGAACAGCGGAAGGCGGCGTGCGTCGCCGAGCCACAACCGGTTCGCGTTCACGTTGCGCGCCGCCGCGGCGAGTGCTGCCGCGTCGATGTCCGCGCCGAACGGGGTCCAGCCCGCGGCAAGCGCCTCGGAGAGGATCGTGCCTGAACCGCAGCACGGGTCCACGAGGATTCCATCGGCATCGCCCGCGAGATGCACCATCGCAGCGGCGAGCGTCGGACGCAATGCAGCCTCGCGTTCCTCCACCCTTCCGCCGCGGTTTCGCAACTCTCCGGTCGTGAGCCGCAGGCCGATGCGGAGGCGGCCGGGGCGGTCCTCGAGCGCCCACACCTCCAGGTCGCTCGGGTCGGCCGTCCGCCAAGCAGGCCGCGCCCTGCCGATCTCGTGGGTCAGTGCCTCTCGCAGCTCGGTGCGCAGAAACGCGTCCTCCGAGAGCAGTCGGGCGACCACCCGGAATGACATTCGCGCCGATAGCGGCCGACGCCACCCCGTCCACACGGAGAGCGCCTTCTCCATTTGCAAACCGTTCAGAGCCGCGGTGATCTCTCCCACCAAAGATCGCAAGGGTCGTCGCGTCGCGACGTTGGTGATCTCGACCAGCACGTCCTCACCGAGACGGGTCGTGAAGACACGGCCGGGTCGGTCGACGAGAACGACGTCAGCCCGCCCGTCGTTACCCGACAGGTCACCCGACAGCTCTTCGGCTATCAGCGGGGCCAGACCCGGTATACCGAGTACGAGATACCTCACCGCCGGGGTCCCAGGGAGCGCGCAGCTGTTCCCCTCCCCCGGCCGGCAGCCAGGCGGCGGGGCTGGGGTCCCCACTGCCTGCCAGGGGCGGAGCGGACGAGCCGAAGTCGGACGAGCCAGTAAAAAGGCCCGATGCGAGTAGCCGTTCTAGGTGGGACAGTTTTCATCGGTCGAGCCATTGTTGACGACCTGGTCGACAACGGGCACGAGGTGATGGTTTGCCACCGGGGTGATCATGAACCAGAAGGGCCGCCGTTCGACTCGATTCGGCATCTGCATTGCGATCGAGCGGATCTGGCGTCACACCGCAAGGAACTGGACGCTTTCGCGCCGGAGGCCATGGTCGACTGCCGGGCGCTGGGTCGGGCGGACTCGCAGGCCGCAGTCGACTGCTTCGACGAAAGCGTCCGCTTGGTCGTCCTCTCCAGCATGGACGTCTATCGCGCCCTAACCGGTCTCGTCACCAACCAATTGCTCGAGCCGGTGCCGGTCACGGAAACGTCCGCCGTGCGCGACGAGCGTTATCCATACCGGGGCCAGGCGCCGGGGATGGACGACTACGACAAGCTCGACGTCGAGGAGGTCTACTGCGGTCGGGGCGGAGTGTCTCTACGGCTCCCGATGGTCAGCGGCCCCTACGACTACCAGCGGCGCGAGGAGCCCGTCCTTCGCAGGGTGCGCGCTGAACGCAAGCGCATCCCGGTGGGCGACGGGTCCTGGCTCAACACCAGGGGCTACGTCGGCGACATCGGGACCGCGGCGCGGCTGGCCGTCGAGGCGCCCGCGGACGGCGTCGAGGGTGAGGTGTTCAACATTTGCGAGGAGAAGACCTGGCCGATGGCGCGCGTTGTTCAGGAAATCCTCGACGCGGCCGGATCAGACGCGGAGTTGGTGCGCGTTCCGAACGAGGCGCTGCCGGACGACCTCGGTTTGACGGGCAGCGTCGCCCAACACTTCCTCGTCAGTTCGGAGAAGGCGCGGCGGATTCTCGGTTACACGGACACGCCACGAGCGGAGACGTTCGCCGCCACCGTCAAGTGGCATCTCGAGAACCCGCCGCCCGCCCCAGAAGGAGACGCACCGACCTTCGAAGCTGACGACGCCGCCTTGGAGCGCGCCCTCTAAATCCTCGGGTGCAGGCGGCTAGGCCTTCTTCTCATATAGCGCTTCGATCTCGGCGGCGTAGCGGGAGTTGACGCCCCGACGCTTGAGCTTCATCGTCGGAGTGAGCTCCTCGGAGTCCGGCAGCCACTCGTCGGCCAAAAGCGTCCAACGCTTGATCTGCTCGACGTTGCTGAAGCGCTTGTTTGCTTCGGCGACGCTGCGTTCGATCTCCGCGAGGACTTCGGGGTCAGCGGCCAATTCCTGCACCGTTGTCGCGCTGAGACCGCGAGCCTTGGCCCACGCGGGCGCGACTTCGCCGTCGAGCACGATCAGTGCAGAGATGTAAGGACGCCGGTCGCCGATTACCGCGGCCTGGCCGATGAGCGGGAAGCTCTTGAGCGCGTTCTCCAAATTGGCAGGCGAGATGTTCTTGCCGCCCGCGGTGATGATCAGCTCCTTCTTGCGGTCGACGATCTTCAGGTATCCGGCGTCGTCGAGCACGCCGATGTCGCCGGTGTGCAGCCAGCCCTCGTCATCCAACGCCTCCGCCGTCTTCTCGGGATCGTCGAGGTAGCCGGAGAAGACATTCCCGCCCTTGGCACAGACCTCTCCGTCTTCCAGGAGCTTCAACGCGACTCCCGGCATGGCGGGGCCGACGGTTCCGATGCGCGGCTTGTACGGGTCCCACGTGAGCGGGCCGGTGTTCTCGCTCATGCCGTAAATCTCGGTGAGAGGCACCCCGATGGCGCGGAACCACTCGAGGAGGTCCACGCCGATAGGCGCGGCTCCGGTCAACGCGAACTTGACCTGATCCAGACCGATCATCTGCTTCAGAGGCTGGAACGCCACCTCGTCCAGGAACTCCCACGTCGCCTGCTGTTCGGTGGAGAGCTCCTCGCCGCGCCGTCGGACCTCGTCGATCGCCTTCCCCGCGCCTACGGCCTCGTCGAACTTCGCTTGCTTCTCCGCGTCGGCCGCCAGCGCGGCGTTCACCCCCGCGTAGAGCTTTTCCCAGACGCGCGGGACTCCGAAGAAGGTCTGGGGCCGAACCTGCGGGAGGTACTGGCCGAGGAGACCCGGGTCGGGACACGTCGTCACCTCCGAGGCGGAGACGATGCCGAAGTAGTGCCCGGTCATCCGCTCAGCGATGTGGGCCATCGGCAGGTAGGACAGAACGCGGAACCCGACCGGGTCCATCTTGATGGTCTGTCGATAGCTCTCCGCGGTCCAGCACACGTTGTAGTGCGACAGCGCCACGCCCTTCGGGGGGCCGGTGGTGCCCGAGGTGTAGATGACGGTGCAGAGGTCGTCCGGGCTGACCTTCTCCACCGCGGCGTGCATGTCGATCGGATCCGACTCCAGAAGCGACGAGAAGGAGATCACGTCGTCGGGTGCCAGGCCGTCGGGGTCGTCGATGACGATGATCCTTTCGAGGCCGGGGAGCTGTGAGCGAACTTTCAAAAAGCGCTCGAGGAAGTCGATGTCCTCGACGATGGCGATCTTGCCCTTGCTGTGCCCGACGAGGTATTCGATCTGCTCCGGCGACGACGAGTTGTACACCGAGACCGGAGTTGCGCCGCACAGCAACGCGCCCAAGTCCGCGATGTGGAACTCCGGGCGGTTGCGCATCATGAGGAGGGCACGGTCACCCTTGCCGACACCCAAACCGGCCAGGGCCGTGGCCATCCGGCAGGCCTTGTCGCCGTATTCGTCGTAGGTCCACTCACCCCAGGAGTCGTCGGGCTTCCGCCACCTGATCGCGATCAGATCGCCGTTGTTGGCGACCGTCTTGGCGAATTCCCCCGGGACGGTCTGGCCGTCCACCACCTTGTCGATATCTGCGCTGGTGACCATGGGCACATTCAACCGCAAAAGTGGTCAGCGCCGCCCGTCCTCCGGGCGTGTCCTTCCGCGCAGGATTCAGAGTCGGAAGCTGGTCTCCGCGAAGGCGCGGGCCCTCAGCTACAGGTCATCCGGGTTGGTGGTCAGCTCCATCTCTTCCATGCAATGGCGAGGCGGTTCGGGGATCTGGTCGGAAGCCAGCGTGAGGCGCGCCTCGGTGCCGCAGAGCGCGCAGCGGTAGCGCAGGTTCACCCTCCGCAACTCGCCGGGCGGAGGAGGTTCGGGGATCGGAGTCGCCAGGCTGCGCAGAACGAACATCCCGGCCCTCACGAGAAAGATCGCGACAGCGATCGCGATCACAAGCCTGATCACGGGGAGCCCCGCTTAACGCGTTGCGGGCGTGCTTGGGCACGCAGAGGCGGTCCAAGTAACGCCCGCAACGGGCTTCGGGCTCGAGCGGGCGTGCTTGGGCACGCAGAGGCGGTCCGAGTACGCCCGGAAGGGGATTAGATCCGCTCGATGATGGTGGCGTTGGCCATGCCGCCGCCTTCGCACATGGTCTGAAGGCCGTAGCGGCCGCCCGTGCGCTCGAGCTCGTTGACCAGAGTCGCGAGCAACTTGGCACCACTGGCGCCGAGCGGGTGGCCGAGGGCCATCGCACCGCCGTTCACGTTGACCTTCTCCATGTCCGGGTTGTGCTCCGCCTTCCATGCGAGCACCACCGAAGCAAACGCTTCGTTGATCTCGATGACATCCATGTCGGACAGAGAGAGCTTCGCCCGCTCCAACACCTTGGAGGTCGCGGGAATCGGCCCGGTCAGCATCATCACGGGGTCGACCCCGGCCAGCGCGAAGTTGACGAAGCGCGCACGCGGCTTGAGGCCGAGTTGGTTGGCCTTCTCCTCGCTCATGATCAACACGGCCGCTGCGCCATCGGTGATCTGAGACGAGTTGGCCGCGGTCACCTTGCCGTCGGGCTTGAACGCGGGCTTCAGCTTGGCGAGTGTCTCGAGCGAGGAGTCAGGCCGGATGCCCTCGTCGGTGTTCATGATCTCGCCCGTGCCCTGCCCGTTGTCGTCCCGGATCTCGACCGGGACGATCTCCTTCTCGAACCGGCCTTCCTTCGTGGCGCGGTCGGCGCGCTGGTGGCTCTCCACCGCGAGGGCGTCGAGGTCCTCACGGGTAAGGCCCCACTTCTCGCAGATCATCTCCGCGGAGATGCCCTGCGGCACCAAGCCGCCCACATCGGAATAGCGCAGGCCGACTTTCGGACCGAACGGCATCCCGCCGACGACAGACGAACCCATGGGCACGCGGGTCATCGCTTCCACCCCGGCTGCGATGACGACGTCGTACGCGCCGGCCATCACCCCTTGCGCCGCGAAGTGCGCGGACTGCTGCGAGGAGCCGCATTGGCGGTCGATGGTGGTGGCGGGGATCGACTCGGGCCATCCGGCGGCCAGCACCGCGTTCCGGCCGACGTTGATGGACTGCTCGCCGACCTGCATGACGCAGCCCATGATGACGTCGTCGATCTCTTTGGGATCGAGGTCGTTCCGCTCCTGGAGTGCGGTCAGGGTCTCGGCGGCCAGGTCGACCGGGTGCCAGCCCTTGAGCTTGCCGTTGCGCTTGCCTCCGGGCGTCCGGACGGCGTCGACGATCACTGCGGTGGGCATGAAAGCCCTCCCCTCTGACTCGTGGCGGCGGAGGGGAACCCCCGCACCGATCCTCTTGTGACTACCCGGTAACTATGCCGTAGTCCGAGACCCTTTGGAGAGGCGGCTCAGCCACCGGCCAGTCGTGACGCGGTTCTCGGCCACCCATCGGTAGGCCCACCGCGCCAGCAGGCGCGCCACCGGGAGCTCGAGGAGATGACCGATGAGCGCCTGCCTGCCCCCCATGGCGACGAGGCTCTTGGCGATGGCGGCAGCGCCCTCCGCAGGAGGAGCGCCCTGGTCGATCCACCAGGCAGCACGCATCACGTCGTCGCGCGAGATCCCCATAGCGGCCAACTCCTCGTCGGTCAGCTGCTGGCTCGGCACTACTCCGACATCGGGATGCAAGCGCCGGCGGCACCACCTCGCGGACTTACGGCACAGCCCGCACTCGCCGTCATAGATGAGGATCGCCACCGCCCCAAAGTACGGTCCGCTCCATGCGCGACATGACGAAGTGGCTGGGCGACGGCGGGATGGGTCTCATTGGGCGGCTCGGAGCCTCCTTCGACGCATTTGGGGAGGGCTGGGTCACCGCGACGTGGACCCCGACGGAGCTGGCCGGCAACACCAGGGCCATCGTGCAGGCCGGAGTCGTGTCGGTGTTGCTGGACGCAGCCATGAACTTTGCCCTGAACGCGGCGCTCGACGGCGGCGACCGGTCCAAGGCAACGCTGGAGATGAAGACCGAGACCATGCGGGCCTCGCAGGTCGGCGACGTTCTCCACGTGCGGGGCGAGGTAGTCCGCCTCACCCGGGGTTTCGCGTGGACCGAAGGGTGGGTCCGCCAAGGCGGCCCCGACGGCGAGTTGGCAGCCCGTTCCACCGGCACTTTCGCGGTGCATCGGGCCTGACCGCCACACTTATCCACAGGCTGGGGACCAATCTGGGGACGGATCACACGCTTGTAACTTGCTAGCTACCGGCTGTGCGGCCAGCCAAGTCGTAGCCCGGGAGCGCTACCGGTATCTGGTGGCTACGACAAACCCCGCGGTGATCGAGACCAGCCCGCCGAGCAGATACCAGTTGTTTGCGCCGCCGGGCAGCACGTCCATGTAGTTGACGATGATCACCAGCATCCCGAGGCCCAGCAGGGCGAACATGAGGATGGGCACGATTTTCGACGACTCCTTGAACTCCCGCGGAATAGGCGGGGTGTACCGGCCGGACGCGGCGGCGGGGTTCCGCACCACGCCGCGGGGCGTCCGCTTGCGGGCCGAGCGCCCTGGCGCGCGGCGATTGCGGCTGGACTTCGTCTTCGGCATTGCTGCGAGCATAGAGGCGTGGAAAACGAGCCCGGCGGCGCCCGAAGTGGGGCGCCCCGCGTCCTGGTGATCGACAACTACGACTCGTTCGTCTACAACCTCGTGCAGTACCTCGCGCAGCTGGGGGCCGAGCCCGTCGTCCATCGCAACGACGCCATAACGCTCGAAGAGGCCCGCCAACTCTCGCCTGACGCGGTGCTGATATCGCCGGGTCCGGGGAGGCCGGCCGACGCAGGGGTGAGCAACGAGCTCATTCGCGAACTCGGTCCCTCCGTTCCCCTGCTGGGTGTCTGTCTCGGCCACCAGTGCATCGCCGAGGTTTTTGG
Organism: Acidimicrobiales bacterium; assembly: GCA_035526705.1. Lineage (GTDB taxonomy): Bacteria > Actinomycetota > Acidimicrobiia > Acidimicrobiales > JAHWKP01 > JAHWKP01. The sequence goes on from DATLBX010000057.1 coordinate 56,157, forward strand.
TGGGGCCATCGTCCGGGCTCCCGAGATCATGCATGGCAAGACGTCGATGATTCATCACGAAGACGCTGGCGTGATGCGAGGTCTCCCCAGTCCATTCGAGGCGACCCGTTACCACTCTCTCGTCGTCGAGCCCGCGTCCTTTCCGGCGGACCTGCAGGTCACGGCGCGCACCGAAGACGGCGTGATCATGGGGCTACGCCACACCGACCTTCCCATCGAGGGTGTGCAGTTCCATCCGGAGTCCGTCCTGACCGCGGGCGGCCACCAGCTACTGGCCAATTGGTTGGCCAACACCGGCTGGCAGGCGGAGCTCCCGCCCGCGCCGGCGGAGGCTTGGCGCGCCTAGGGCTCCGCCGTCGTGCTCGTCGTGGTGGTGTCTCCGTTACCCGCGGCCAGGCGGCCGACCACGATGGTCACCGTTGCGCCTCGATCCGCCTCACGGCCGCCCTCGGGGCTCTGATCCAGCACGATTCCGTCGTCGCTCTCCCGCACCACGGTCTGATACCTCTTCGACACGCGGAAACCCGCGTTGTTGAGTATGGATTCGGCCTCGGCCTCACTCCGGCCGGTCACATCCGGGACCTTCTGCGTCTCCGGTTCGGGGGCCCCGCTCGACACGACAATGGTCACCGAGCTACCGAGCTCCGCGCTGCTCCCGGCTTCGGGATTCGTGCGGATGACCCGTCCGGATTCCACAGTCGCGGACTCCTCCTTGTCGACCGTCACTTCGAAACCTTCGGCTTCCAGCCTTCGGCGCGCGTCAGCTTCGGGCAGATTGGTCACGTCGGGAACCTCGCCCGTGGGTGTGCCGCTCGATACCACGAGCCCCACGGTGCTGCCCGCCGGCGCCGTCTGACCGGCCTGCGGGCTCTGCGTGAGGACGGTCCCGTCGGGTTTGTCGCGGCTGGCTTCCTCCGTGACGCTCACCACGAAGCCCGCCTCCTCCAAGATGCGCCTGGCTTCGGCCTCCGACTCGCCTATGACGTCGGGTACTTCCGCCCCCGGCGTTCCTCGGCTGACGAACAGCACCACGACCGAGCCGGACTCCACCTTCTCGTTGGCCACCGGGTCTTGGTTGAACACGACCCCCTTCTCGGCCGCGCTCGCCTCTTCCTTGATCTGCGGCGTGAGCCCCGCGTCGCGAATGATCTGTTCGGCTTCAGCTTGGGGATGAGCCGTGGCGTTGGGTACCGCGACCAGTTCACCCGTTTCGCCGCCGAAGACTCCGAGGGTTCGCCCCAGAAGAAAGAGCAGTAACGCCAGAAGAGTCAGGAGCCCCAGGAGGAGGGCGACATAGACGCCCGTCCGTCTGTCCGACTGCTCGGCTTCGTACACCTCCCCGGGAGGCGGCCCTTGGCGCTGCTGCGCGACGGGCACGGCCTGGGTGCGGTCTGCCCTCGGCGCGGGTGCCGGGGTGTAGGTCGGAGCGGCGGCGACGGGACGGCCCTGGCGAAAGCGCACCAGGTCGTCGCGCAATTCGAGCGCGTTGGCGTAGCGGTCGTCGGGGTTCTTGGCCATCGCCGTGAGAACGATCCGCTCGAAGTCTGCGGGTACGTCGGGGTTCCGCCGGCTCGGCAATACCGGGTCTTCCCGCACATGCTTGTATGCGACCGCCACCGGCGAGTCCGCACTGAAGGGCGGCGCGCCGGTCACCAGCTCGTAGAGCACGACACCCAGCGAGTACACGTCGCTGCGCGGGTCGATGCGCTGGCCCTGAGCCTGTTCCGGAGAGAAATACGTCGCCGTACCCATCACAGAGCCGGGCTGGGTCAGGTTCTCGGTCGTGTTGACGGCTCGGGCGATGCCGAAGTCCGTCACCTTTATCTGCCCGTTGCGGTCGATCAGCACATTGCCGGGCTTGACGTCGCGGTGGACCATGTTCCCGCGGTGCGCGACAGCGAGTGCCGCCGCGATCTCGGCCCCTATCTCCGCGGCCTCGTCGGCCTGCAGCGCGCCGGCTCGATGAACGAGTGAAGCCAGCGACTCACCGTCCACGAACTCCATGACTATGAAGTACGTGCCGTCTTCCTCTCCCCAGTCGTAGACCGACACGATGTTGGGGTGGCTGAGGTTGGCCGCGGCTTGAGCCTCACGACGGAAACGCTCCACAAAGGTGGGATCGCGCGACAGTTCCGGATAGAGAACCTTGAGCGCGACGGGGCGGTCGAGCAGGAGGTCTCGCGCCAAGAACACCTCGGCCATTCCTCCGCGTGCCAACTTGCGGACGAGCTCGTACCGCCCGCTCCATACCTGCGTCTCAGTCATTCGGGGTCAATCTACGGGAGGAGGCTGTCGCGACAGTGCCGCAGCCAGTACGGCGCGAGCGATGGGAGCGGCGACGCGTCCGCCGGTCGCCTCCGTCACGCCGTCCTGGCTCTCCACCACGACCGCCACCGCGACCGTAGGGGCCTCCGCCGGAGCGAAGGCGATCATCCATGCGTGGGCGTTGTCGCCCGTCGTCTGCGCGGTACCGGTCTTGCCTGCGACTGTCACACCGGGGATGGCAGCGCGCGTGCCGCTACCGGACGCCACTACGCCGACCATCATGTCGCGCAGCAGCGCGGCGTTCTGGGGCGACATCGCCTGCTGCCACGGACTTGGATCGGCACTGCGAATGAGACGGCCCTGGGGATCGCGGATCTCCCCCATCACATGCGGGGTCATGGCGACCCCGCCGTTACCGACCGCAGCCGCGACCAACGCCATCTGAAGCGGGGTGGCGCTGACGTCCTGCTGACCGATCGCCGACTTGGCCAGCGCGGGGACGTCGCGCCGGAAGGCAGCCGCATCGGGGAACACCGATCGCGCTGCCGCCGGCAGGTCGATCGGGGGAATGCTGCCGAACCCGAAGTCCTCAGCCTCCCCCGCCAACTTCTCGGCGCCGAGATCGATGCCCAACTGAGCGAAGCCCGTGTTGCAGGAAACGCGGAGCAGGTTGGGAACCGTGCCGCCGCAGCTGCCTCCGCCGAAGTTCGGCAGGCCCTGGTCTGTCTGCGGGAGATCCAGCGTCTTCAGGACGGGATAGTCCTTGTTGACGAGCTCGGAAGCCCGCTCGATCGCCGCGGCGGCGGTGATCACCTTGAAGGTGGAGCCGGGCGCGTAGCGCTCCCGGAAGGTGCGCGGCAACATCGGCTTGTCCGCCGACGCAGTAAGGCGTTCCCACTCTGCGCGCACCGCCTTCTGGTCGTGAGCCGAGAGTGGATTGGGGTCATAGGTCGGAAAGCTCTGCAGCGCCAGGATTGCGCCGGTGCGGGGATCTATAGCAACCACCGCGCCGCGACGCTCGCCCAACGCGCCGGCCGCCGCCTCTTGGATCGCCTTGCTGACGGTGAGCGTCACGTTGGCGCCCTGCGGCTCGTCGGCCAGCACATTTCCCAGCTGGCGGATGCGGACGTCACCGCTGCGGCCCGAGAGCTCCGATGCGTAAGTCCGCTCGACTCCGTCGGTGCCGAAGGTGAACGAGAAGAACCCGGTGATGTGTGCGAAGAGCGGTCCTTCGGGGTATTGGCGCAAACGCTCGAACGGCGTGTCGACCGGGACAGACCGCGCGATCACCACCCCGTCGGCGGTGCGGATCTCACCACGCGGACTGGAGAAGTCCCGCACGGCGACGCGGTTGTTGCCCGAATGGTTTGCCAGGCTTTCGGCGCGGAAGACCTGCAGGTAGTTGAGCTGCGCGAACAGCGCGCCGAACAGCACCATCATCGCGATGCCCAGAGTCCTGATTTGCCTGTTCACAGTTGCTCTTGGAGGGCGGCCGCCTGACGCCCGTTGTCGTTACTTATTCGGATCAGCAGAGCCAGAAGGATGTAGTTCGCCACCAGAGAGGAGCCGCCGTAGGACACGAAAGGAAGTGTGATTCCCGTCAGCGGCACCAGCCGCGTAACGCCGCCCAGAATGATGAAGGTCTGCACGCCGACAATCGTCGTGAGGCCGGCGGCGAGCAGCTTGTCCAGCGGGTGCTGGGCCCGACGCGCAATGCCGAGTCCTGCGCCGATCATCACGAGGAAGGCCACAAGGATCGCCGTCGTGCCGAGCAGCCCGAGCTCCTCTCCGATCGCGGAGAAGATGAAGTCCGTTTCTGCCGCGGGAATCTGCTGCGGGGAGCCGAGCGACAGCCCGGTACCCGACAGCCCGCCGGTGCCGAGGGCGTAGGACGACTGCACGATCTGATAGCCCTCGCCGGCCGCGGCGGGCCAGGGATTGATCCAGATGCGAACGCGGGTCTGCACGTGCTCGAACACCGACCACGCCGAGAAGGCCCCGATGGAGAACAGGCCCGCGCCCAGCGCCAGCCACCCGGCGCGCTCCGTCGCGATCCAGAGCATCACGACAAACAGAGCAAAGAACAGCAGGGAGGAGCCCAGGTCCTTCTGAGACGTCATGACCAGGATCGACACGCCCCAGGCGAGCAGTATCGGGGCCGCCGAACGCGGGTCGGGCAAAGAGATCGGCCCCAGCCGCCACGTGCTGCGCGCCAGAAGGTCGCGCTTTTCCACCAGATACGAAGCGAAGAAGGCGGCCAACGCGATCTTGGCAAGCTCGCCCGGCTGGAAGGAGAGCGGGCCGAGACCCACCCAGAGGCGCGCCCCGTTGACGGTGTAACCGATCCCGGGCACCAGCGGCAGAAGTAGTAGCCCCAGACCGAGCAACGCGAGTGTCCAGCGGTACCGATCCAGCAGGCGAGCCTCGCGAACAACGAACAGCGTCGCCGCGAACCCGGCCACGCCGAGCGCGGTCCAGGTGGCTTGGGCCGCGGCGCGATCCGCGTCGAGTCGGGCGATGAACACGTATCCGATGCCGTTCAGAGCCGCGGCGACAGGGAGGAGTACCGGGGTGGCACGAGGCGCGAGCCGCCGAGTCACCACGTGCGCGACCGCCAGTGTGCCCAACGTGAAACCGAGGAATGGCGCCAGGTCGACCGGCACGGAGGCAGTTCGCCCCAGGCTGGCCAGCACATACGCCGCGACGGTGAGGAGCCCGGCGAGCATGAGGAGGCGGGCCTCCTTCGCTCGAGGTTTCAGGGCGCGGGTCGCGGCGGGTCGCGACGCGGTGGCCGTCACGGCGCGGGAGCGGGAGGCGGTGGCGGAGCTGGAGTGGGCGGCGGCGGAGGAGCGGACGTCGAGGTCGTGGTGGATGTCGAAGTGGTGGTCGGAGCCTCGGTCGTCGTGGTGCTCGTCGTGACGGTGGGTGGGGCCTCGTCGGTGAACGGACCGACGCCGGACCACGCGGCGGCCGCTGCCCCTGCACCGCCCAGCACGGCACCGACGAGGAACATCAACAGCAGCCGGCCCGCCGAGACTTTTCGGACCGTCGCCGCCCCCTCGTCAGCGGTGATGTCGTCGGCAGTCGAGCGCGGTGTCACTACCGGGAGCTCCTGAGTGGGCGCCGAATCCTCGTCGACTTCCACCGGGGTCGACGTTCGGGTCGCCTCCGCCAGCGCCTTCGACGCGGCCTCAGCGCGGCCGCCGTCGTTCACGACATCGACGATCACGACAGTGATGTTGTCGCTGCCCCCGGCGGCGCGCGCCATGTCCACCAACTTGTGCGCCGCAACTTGAGGATCCGCCTCGGTGCGCAGCACCGGGGCGATCTGGTCATCGGGGACTTCTCCAAATAGACCGTCGCTCGCGAGCAGGAATCGGTCGCCGGCGTACGGCACGAGCTGCCAGACGTCGACCTCGACCTCGTCGTCGGTACCCAGGACCCGCGTTATGAGGTTGCGCTGCGGATGGACGGCGGCCTGCGCAGCTGTGAGCTCGCCGCGGCGCAGCAGCTCGCCCGGGACGTTGTGATCCTCCGTGAGTTGCTGCAATTCGCCGTCGCGTAAGAGGTAACCCCGCGAGTCGCCGACGTTGGCGAGGGCCATCTCGTCGTCGGTGCTGCCCTCGGCGCGCGGCAGCAGGGCCAGAGCGGTCATCGTCGTTCCCATGCCGCGCAACTTCGGTGATCCGGCCTTCTCGAATACAGCGCGGTTGGCGTCCTTCACCGCGGCAACAAGCGCGTCCGCGTCAGCGCCGTCTTCGAAAGCCGCCCGAACGGCCTCGACCGCGGTGGCCGATGCCACATCGCCGCCACGTGCGCCGCCCATTCCGTCGGCCACCGCGAAGAGCGGGGAGGCCAGCAGGTAGCTGTCGTCGTTCTTCTCGCGAACCAGGCCGATGTCGGTTGCCGCAGCCCAGCGCAGCTCGGTCATCGGGTCAACTCCAGAACGGTTTGGCCTATTTGAACGCGGTCTCCGCGTTTCACGGGCACGGCGCGCTTGGCTTGACGCCGGTTCACGAACGTTCCGTTGGTGGAGCCGAGATCCTCGACGAAGAGCTTGTTGTTCTGCCGGAAGAATCGGGCGTGGAGTTGGCTCACCGTCGAATCCTCACCCAGTGCGATCCCACAGTTGGCACCCCGGCCGACCGTGGTCTCCTCCGCCAGGTCGAACGTCTGCCCCTTCGATTCGGGCGGGGCTACGACCCGGACGCGTGCCGCGGTGGCCTGTGCCACTGCGGTTTCCCGGGTGGTCGGCGCCGACGATTCGGCCCAGACCGAGCGCAGGACGCGGAAGAAGAAGAGGTACAGGCCGGCAAGGAACACCAGCTTCAGGATGGTGAGTACGGCGTCGCTCACGGTCGGGGCGTCCCTACCCCACTTCGAAGCGGAACGTGCTTCTCCCGATCGAGATCTTTTCGCCGCCGGTCAATTCGCGCTCGGTGATCCCGGAGCCATTCACCCGTGTTCCGTTGACGGAGCCCAGGTCGGCGATGGCGAAGCCGTCGCCCAAACGGCGGATCTCGGCATGCCTCCGGCTCGCCTCCTTGTCATCCGGGTGAATGACGATGGTGCAGTCGTCCTCGCGGCCGATCAGGATCGGCTTTGATCGCAGCTCGACGCGCTGGCCGTCCGGCGTGATGACCGCGGCAGGCCGGCCTCCTTCGCCTTCGACCATGGTTGCGCTGAGACGGAACGTGCCGGGCGTGACGTCACGCTGGGGCTCGGCGAAACGCACCTCGACGGGGCCGATGAAGGAATAGGAGTGGGTGCGAGCGTGCTGTCGGGCCTCACTGGCCAGTTCACGGGCCAAGGTGTCGGCCCCCCGGCTCAGTCGTTCGTGGTCCTCCGTCGCCATCTCGAATACGAAGCAATTCGGCGCAACCATTCCCCGGACGCCGACCTGACGCTGGTGGTCCATCTCCCGCGTCAGGCGGCGGCCGAGCTCCGCGGGCTGCAATCCGCTCGGGAATGCTTTCGCGAAAACTCCCTCGACGAGGCGCTCCAGCTTCTTCTCAAAGTTCTGGAGCCCCATCGCCCGCACTGTACCCACGGGCCCCCGTCACTCGGGCCGCTCCCGCTTCGCCCCCGACTACCCTCATTGGCCCCACGGGCGAGTGGCGGAATTGGCAGACGCGCAGGATTCAGGTTCCTGTGTCCGAAAGGATGTGGGGGTTCAAGTCCCCCCTCGCCCACGCACGCATGTGATGTCTCGCGACACCGTTCAGAGGCGTCTCACGACCGTCCTGGCGCTCACGGTGCGCCCGACGCCGGAGCGGGGTAAGAAGGGGGAGTGTCCACGCCTGGGCCCGATGCCCTTCGGCCGACATTCGAACAGATAGCGCGCATTCTTCTGGCCGCTCCCACCCTCGACGAGAGTCTCTCCCGAATCACGGCCGCGTCGGTTCGCGTCGTCCACGGGTGCGACCACGCCGCCATCTCGCTGGTGGAGAAGCGGGCCATAACGACACAGGCAGCCACAGACGGCGTCCCCGCACTGGTGGATGCGATCCAGTACGAGACCGGCCAGGGTCCGTGTCTCGACGCGATCCGGGATCAACTCGCCTTGAAGGTCGACGACCTGGCCGGCGAAGGCCGGTGGGCGGACTTCGCCAGCCTGGCCGCGGCGCGAACCGGCGTCGCCAGCGTGATCTCTTTCCGGCTCTTTGTGGAGCAGGACACGTATGGGTCTCTCAACATGTACTCGAAGGCCCCCGAAGCGTTCGACGAAGATGCATTCGCGGTCGGGGCGGTCCTCGCCGCGCATGGCGCCGTGGCGATGAAGATGAGCCGCGACGTCGAGCACCTGAACCTTGCGCTTCAGTCCCGGGCAACCATCGAGCAGGCCAAGGGGATCATCATGGCCACCATGCGCTGCTCCCCGGACAAGGCCTTCGAAATCCTCCGTCAGCAGTCCCAGGCGCTGAACGAAAAATTGCGCGACATCGCCTCCGAGATCGTGGAACGCCAGGCACCCGGCTAGGCGACAGCGGCGGCGTTATTTCCGGGAGTCACCGAGCTCTCCAATGGGTACAGGAATCCAGATGACCGATTTCGATCCTAGGGAGAACAACATGCCGGACAACGACGAAATGCTGAAGCGAGTCGAGGGGCTCGAGGCGGCGATGGCGACTCAAACCGCTGCGCTAGCCGGCGC
>DATLBX010000058.1:0-3433 GCA_035526705.1 Acidimicrobiales bacterium
GCACCCAGCAGACCCCGCTCGGGGTGTTGCCAGCGAACGAGCGCCTCCACGCCAACCGGTGCGCCGCCGCGCAGCTGCACCTGCGGTTGGTAATGGACGACGATCTCACCTTCCGTGATGGCGCGCCGCAACTCGCTTTCCCGCTGAAGCTGCGCGACCACCGTCGCGTGCAGTGCGGCGTCCGAGGTGATGACGCCGCCCGCGCCTGCCTCCCGTCGCTGCCTAACCGACGCCGCAGCCGCAGAAAGCAGGGCGGCCGGCTCGTCGTCGCCCTGCGAGACGCCGACGGCGACACTGACCGTGACGGGCACCTCGAGACCGTCGATGTCCGCCGTTCGCGACAGGCGCTCCGACAGGAACTCACCGACGAAGATAACGTCGGCTTCACTGTCGGCTGCCGGCAGGACCACCGCGAACTCCGCGTTGCCGAGGTAGCCGACTGAGGCGCCGGTCGATCGCTGGAGCACCTCGTCCGCGCTCAGCAGGTCCTCCAACTCATCCGCGATCCCCCCGATCAGCACGGCGGATTCGGAGGGGCTCAGACTCGAGCGCAAGACATCAAAACGGTCGATGGCCACCACGAGCACGCCGGCGCGGTTGCGATCTCGGGTGGCGTCGTCGATCGCGCTCTGCAGACGGTCGATGAGGATGCCGTGTCCGGGAAGTCCGGTCACCGGGTCGTACAGCTGCAGCTGGCCGATATCTTCGATGGTGCCGACTGCGCCCAGGACATTTCCCGCACGGTCGAACACGGGCGCGGTCCGGCTGATCACCGGCCGCGAGCCGCCATCCGGCGCCTTCAGGAACACGTCGAATCCCCCACCGCGTGAGGCGGGCCGGCCCTCGGTGAGCGACTCGGTCAGGGCCCGTTGCTCCATCGCCAGCGGACGGCCCGAGTGGTCGACGAGCTGCACCGCGTCCCACACGGAAGTGCCGCGAAGCGAGTCCGCGTCCTGGCCGAGGAGCCGCGCCAGGTTGTCGTTGATCTCGACGATCACGCCCACTCGGTCCACTATCGCCATCGCCTGGGGGACCGCGCCCAGCACACCGTGCAGCCGTTCGCGTTCCGTCTCGGTTTCCGAGAGGCGGGCCGCGATCTCCTCGTTGGCCCGAGCCAACTCCGCTTCGTGATCGCGCAGCTGCTGATTGGTCGATACCAGGTCTTCGAAGGTGCCAACCAACAGACCCAGCATTTGCTCCCGATCGGAGCTGATGGTGAAGCGCTTTCCCCGGAAGGACAGTTCCAGCCCGTCGGCCGCGTCGCTCGCGGCGCGCAGTTCCCGAGTCCGGAGCACCGAGTGGACTCGTTCGACGAGCTCCGCAGCCTGGTACGGCTTACGGACGAAGTTGTCTGCGCCGGCGTCGAGAGCGTCGATGACATCGAGCGGATCGTCGAGGCCCGTCAGCAGGATGACGGGCAAGTCCGGCCTCGAGGCCTTCACCGCGCGACAGAGGTCGTATCCGCCCATCTCGGGCATCACAACGTCCGAGACGACGACATCGAACGCCTCGGTCGACGCCAGCGCCAAGGCGTCAGCGCCATTGGCCGCCAACATCACCTCGAAACCCTCCGATTCGAGGCAATCGATCAGGAACGCCGCCTGGGTAGGAGAGTCCTCGGCCGCGAGGACTCGAGCGGTCACGCCACCACCGCGCGGGGAACCGCGGAGCGAATGATCTGCGCGGCCAGTTCCTCAACCGGTCCGACCAGATGTGCCAACCCGGCGGCAGCGACCGCTCGCGGCATTCCGAAGATCACCGAACTGTCGTCCTGCGCCAGGACGAGCCCGCCGGCTTGCCGCAAGGCCGCCGCGCCATGGACACCGTCGTGTCCCATCCCGCTGAGAATCACTCCGGCAGCGGTCGACCCGTAAGAGTCCGCCAAGGAGGTGAAAAGGACGTCCGCTGACGGACAGAACCCCCCGTCGGCTGTCTCGGCGGACAGGTGGACGAGCCCGTCATGAATACGTATGTGCCGCTGGTCGGGCGCCAGATACACGTGGCCGCGACGCAGCTCTTCGCCGTCCTGCGCGACCTTCACGGGCAACGAAGTGGCTCCGGCGAGCCACGTGGTCAGCCCGTCGAGGAACCCAGGCGCGATGTGCTGTACGACGACAATGGGAACTCCGAGTGTGGGCGGCATCAGCTGCAGCAGGCGGAAGACCGCCGCGGGACCGCCGGTCGAAGCCGCGACGCCGACAACCCCTAGAGCGGGGCGGTCCACGCCGGCTCGGCGGGCGATGCTGGGTAACGGCCGAGGTGCGCCACAGCTGCCGCGCTGGCGCACCACCTTCACCTGGGCCAGGGCCTTGGCGAGGGTACGGAGGCGAGCCGCCTCGAGCGAGTCGGTGCCGGCCGGTGCGCGTGGCTTCGGAACCACCGTGAGCGCCCCGGCACGAACCGCTTGCACGACGACGTGGACCTGGTGGGGCTCGAATCGCCCACTCACCATGACCACCCGAGTCGGGTTCTCCGACATGATGCGCCGCGTCGCCTCGAAACCGTCGAGGCGGGGCATTTCGATATCCATGAGCACCAGCGCAGGTTGGAACATGCGAACCAATTCGACGGCGTGTGCGCCGTCGACCGCCTCGGCTACGACTTCGAAGTCCTCGTCCGCCTCGAGAACTGCGGCCAGGGCTGCCCGCGCCGTGGGCGAGTCGTCGGCCACGAGTACGCGAATCGGCGCGTCCGCGCTCAAGCGACTCGCCCCTCACGGACGCACGTGGATGGGTTGACGACGAGGCCGACCCGGTCCTGGGGCAGCAGGATGGCGCCGAGCAGAATTCTGCTGCCCCCCAAGCGCGGGGGGAGGGGCTGGAGCAGCGCATCGCGGTCGCTTTCCACGGAGTCCACCAGGAGCACTGCGTCCTCCCCGGCGAGCTCCACGACCTTCACAGGCCGGCCAACCAGGTCGCGCTCGGAGAATCCGAGGACCGCGCCCAGATAGACCGCGGGGCGAGTGCCTTCATCCGTGACGAAGGTCAGCTGACCGTCCGCCGACTGGATCTGCCCGGCCGTGGCCGCGCGGAGGCGCTGCAAAGCCGCGACGGGCAGTGCGATCAACTCACTGCCGGCCCGTACGAGAATCACACGCAGCACAGCCAAAGAAGTGGGGACGTGGACGACGACCTCGGTGCCCTGGCCCGGCTTGGTGTTCAGCCGAACCGCCCCACCGAGTGACTCGACTCGCGCCCGAACCGCGTCGAGCCCAATGCCCCTTCCGGACACGTCGGTGACCGCCGATGCGGTCGAGACGCCTGCAACAAAAGGCAGTTCTTGGTCCTCGATCCCGAGGCCCTGATATCCGGCCGCGGCTCGGAGGGAGGCGACGTCGAGCCCCGCTCCGTCGTCGGCGATGGTGAGGCGGACGCGGCCGCCGTCCAGCGCGGCGCTCAACCGAATTGTCCCTTCCGGAGACTTGCCGGCGGCC
>DATLBX010000059.1:0-51345 GCA_035526705.1 Acidimicrobiales bacterium
TTCGTGAACGTGGCCGGCGTCGGCATCATGGAAGGCGCCAAGAACCGCACCCAAGCCGACGCGCTGGTGGCCTTTCTCCTCTCGGAGGAAGGTCAGGAGTTCTTCCGCACGGAGACCAGCGAGTACCCGCTGGTCGAGGGCATCGAGGGCCCCGAAGGGCAGCCGCCGCTGGCGGACCTCAGGACCATCGACCTGCCTCTGGACGAGCTCGGGAAGAACCTCGAGCACAGCGCGACTCTGATCAAGGAAGCAGGGCTGAGCTAGCTGCCGCAGTTCAACGTGAGGACGGGGGCGGCGCGTCTCGTCGCGGTTGGTGCCGGCCTGGTTGCCGCCGCGATGGCGACGCCGTTTGTGTACCTCGCCATTCGGGCCGCCGCGGCAGACGATCCGGTGTCGCTGGCTATGTCGGCGCGTGTCGGCGGTCTCGTCTGGAACACGCTTCGCCTGGCCGTTGCGGTCACGGCGGGCTCCGTTTCGATCGGCGTCGGGTGCGCGTGGCTCCTCGAGCGGTCCGACCTGCCTGCTCGCCGCTGGCTCGGGGTAGCGGCCGCGCTTCCGCTCGCCGTACCTAGTTACATCGCCGCGCTCGCGCTGCTCTCGGCCTTCGGTCCCGGCGGAGACGTGGTGGCCGTGCCGGGGCTGACCGGATTCTGGGGTGCCAGCGTCGTACTCATCCTGTCGACCTATCCGTACGTCCTGCTCGTGAGCCGTGCCGCCTTCTCCTCGTCGCTTCCGGCCTTGGACGACGCGGCCACCACCCTCGGCTTGCATCGCTTTCGGCGTTTCCGGCGCGCCCAGTTTCCGCAACTCCGCGCCGCCGTATCGGCGTCAGCGTTGTTGTGCGCGCTCTACGTCGTTTCCGACTTCGGTGCCGTGACAACGCTGCGTTATCCCACGCTCACTCGTGGAATTTTCCTCGAATACCGCTCCTCGTTCGACCGCTCAGCTGCGGCGGTCATGTCACTGGTGCTCGTCTTGTTCACCATCACTCTGATCGTCGCGGAACGTGTCGCCCGCGGACCGATCGCGCCCCCGCGGCACTCTTCTTCCGGGCGACACCGGGTCGTCGTCTTGGGCCGGTGGCGGACTCCGGCCACCATGGCGGTCGCTTTGCCCGCCTTGCTGGGCGCGGGCCTGCCTGCCGCAATCGCGATTGGATGGTTGCAGGGAGGGTCCCGGCAGTCCGCGGGCCGGGGCGTGCTCGCCGCCGCCGCGGCTACATCGGCGGGCCTTTCGCTGGCGGCGGCCCTGGCGGCGGTTGTGCTGTGTCTTCCCGTCGCGATCCTCGCAGCCCGACGATCGAATTGGGTGGTTCGGGTCATCGAGAGCGGTGCACTGGCCGGTTATGCGTTGCCCGGCCTGGTCGTGGCGTTGTCGCTGGTTTTCCTGGCGACGCGCTCAGCTCCGTTCGCCTACCAAACGCTGGGCTTGGTCGTAGCTGCCTACGTGGTGCGCTTCATGCCCGAGGCCCTCGCCTCGGCTCGGCCATCATTGGCGTCTGTGGACACCTTCCTGACGGACGCGTCGCGCACACTCGGCGGCTCGCGATGGGCGACCGCCCTCCGGGTGACATGGCCGATCGTGCGCGGCGGCCTCTTCGCCGGCGGAGCGTTGGTGTTCCTGACCGCGATGAAGGAGCTGCCCGCGACGTTGCTACTGCGGCCCGCGGGCGTGGACACTCTCGCGATCAGAGTGTGGACCGGGGCGTCCGAAGGCTTCTACGCGCAGGCCGCTCCCGCGGCATTGTTACTGCTGGCCGTGTCCGCGCTCGCTCTGCTCCCGGCCTGGCGCGCTGGATCCAACTCCTGGAGAAGAGTCCACGATGGCTGAGACGCACACCCCATTCCTGCCGTCCGCGGAAGCAGGTATTCGCATGCGCGGGGTCACGAAGCGCTTCGAGCCCGAGCGGCGGGCCCGTGACTCCGCGGACCTGGACATCGTCGCCATGGACGGCGTGGATCTCGAGGTACCACGGGGCTCCGTGACCGCCATCCTCGGGCCGAGCGGATGCGGAAAGACCACGACCCTGCGAGTCATTTCCGGCTTGGAGGTGCCGGACGAAGGCCAGGTCTGGGTGGAGGGCGACGAGGTCGTCGGACCTGAGGACTGGGTGCCTCCGGAAGATCGGCGCGTCGGCTTCGTGTTCCAGCAGCTGGCGCTGTTCCCGCACCTCGATGTCGCGGGCAACGTCGGATTCGGGCTCAAGCGTCGGGACCGCAAGAGCAAGGTGCCAGAGATGCTGGCGCTCGTGGGGCTGTCGGGCTACGAGAAGCGCCGGCCTCACGAATTGTCCGGCGGACAGGCGCAGCGGGTCGCAGTGGCGCGCGCCCTGGCGCCGCAGCCCCGTGCATTGTTGCTCGACGAGCCTTTCGCGTCACTCGATGTCTCATTGCGCGCGGACGTCCGCAACGAGGTCGCCGAGGTACTCGCGTCGGCGGGCACAACGACGGTCCTGGTTACTCACGACCAGGATGAAGCCCTTTCGATGGGCGATCAGGTCGTCATCATGTTGGGCGGTCGGGTCGCGCAGGCCGGCTCTCCGGAGGAGGTGTACCGCAACCCGGCCACGCCCGAGATCGCCGCGTTCCTGGGTGACGCCAATCTCCTCATGGGCGAGGTGAGGAACGGAATGGTTCGGACCACGGTCGGACCGCTGAAAGTCGAAGTGGGCACTCCGGATGGTCCCGCGATCGCACTCGTTCGGCCCGAGGACCTCGACCTGGAGATCTCCACACGCGGCGATGGCCGCGTCACCGAGGTCGAGTACTTCGGCCACGACCAACGAATATCGGTCCTGCTCGACAGCGGGGAATCGGTGAAGGCCCGACTTCATGCACGACGCAAGTTCGATGTCGGTACACGAGTGCGGGTGCGCGCCGGCGGCGGGCTCGGCCCGGTCATTTACCCGCTGGCATCGATCGACGGACGAAGCGAAGCCATCATTTCGGGCGGCCGGCCCGGCACTACGGTGCGGCCATGAGCATCCCGGGTCGCTTCGGCGCAGTGCTCACCGCAATGGTCACCCCGTTCGATGACGAGGGAGCGCTGGATCTGGATGGCGCGGCTGAGCTGGCGCGCTGGATGGTTGCGAACGGCAACGACGGTTTGATCGTCGCGGGCACGACCGGTGAGTCCCCTGTGCTGTCGGACTCCGAAAAGGCAGACCTTTGGCGGGCCGTGTGTGAGGCGGTCACGGTGCCCGTCATCGCCGGCTCCGGAACCTATGACACGGCGCACTCCATCAAGCTCACCCAGGTGGCAGAAGAGGCCGGCGCCGCTGGGATTCTCGCCGTCACTCCCTATTACAGCCGTCCGTCCCAAGCGGGATTGCAGGCCCACTTCCGGGCGGTGGCCGGCGCGACCGCACTGCCGGTCATGGTCTACGACATTCCGATCCGGACGGGACGCAAGGTGAGCCACGACGTGCTGGTTCGGTTGGCGCGCGACGTCGAGAACATCACAGCAGTCAAGGATGCTGCTGGTGACCCCGCCGCGGCCGCCCGCCTGCTGGCCGACGCGCCCGACCACTTCGAGCTCTATTCGGGCGACGACGCGCTGACCCTGGCTCTGCTGGCCGTTGGAGCGTCGGGGACGGTCTCGGTCGCGGGACACTGGACCGGGCGGCTGCAGGGCCAAATGCTCAGCTCATTCGCCAAGGGCGACATCGACGAGGCCCGACGCATCAACTCGATGCTCATTCCGTCGTGGCTGTTCGAGACCGGCGACGACGCGCCGAATCCCCTGCCCGCGAAAGCAATGCTGCGGGTCCTAGGGCTCCCGGCCGGGCAGTGCCGGCTCCCGCTGGGAACCGCCCCGGACGGGCTCGAGGACCAGGCGAGAGAGGTGCTGGCCGGACTCGGCTCCGACGCACCGACGCCCGTCACGTGAGCGCGCCCGTCAGGATCACCTTCCTGGGGGGCCTGGGCGAGATAGGCCGCAACTGCGCCGCGGTCGAGATCGACAACCGCATTCTGCTGATCGACTGCGGGCTGATGTTCCCGACACTCGAGATGCCCGGTGTGGACCTGGTGCTCCCGGACTTCACCTGGTTGCGCGAGAACGCCGACCGCGTCGAAGCCTGTGTCCTCACCCACGGCCACGAAGACCACGCCGGCGGGCTCTCGTTTCTCCTGCGGGAGCTGAAGTTCCCTATCTATGGTTCCGAGCTCACCCTTGGCCTGGCCCGCAATCGAATCGAGGAGGCCGGCCTCCTTGGTCGAACTGAACTCGTCGTCGTTCGCGATGGCGAGCGGCGCCAGATCGGCCCGTTCGACGCCGAGTTCATTCCGGTCACCCACTCCGTGCCCCAGGGGTTCGCGATCGCCCTCCACACCCCCCAGGGCGTGATCCTCCACACCGGGGATTGGAAGCTCGACCTCACTCCGGTCGACGGGCGTGTCACGGACCTCGGCCGTATCGGCACCTTGGCCGGTGACCCTGGCATTCGATTGCTGCTCTCCGACTCGACTAATGCAGAAGAAGCCGGTCACACGCTTTCGGAATCGTCGGTCGGTGTGGTCGTGCGCGACCTGATTCGCGACAACGCGGACAAGCGCATCATCGTCACCTGTTTCGCCAGTCACATCCATCGCGTACAGCAGATCGCAGAAGCAGCCATAGCCAACGGCCGGACTGTCGCCACCCTCGGGCGGTCGATGGCCAACAATGTCGCCCTGGCCCGGCAGATGGGTCTGTTGAACTTTCCGCCCGAGAAGATCGTCGACATCGAGGAGATCGGACGGTTCGAGCCGCACGAGATCCTGGTGGTATCGACGGGGTCGCAGGGCGAGCCCATGTCGGCCTTGGCGTTGATGGCCGCGGGGGAGAACCGGTGGCTGAAGGTCGGCGAAGGCGACCTGATCATCATGTCCTCGCACGCCATACCGGGGAACGAGGCGAACGTCGGTCGCGTGATCGATGGCTTGCATCGCCGGGGCGCCGAGGTGATCCATACCGGCTTGGCAGCTGTCCACGTCAGCGGGCACGCCATGGCCGAAGAACTCAAGACGATGTTCTCCATCGCCAAGCCCGAGTTCTTCATCCCGGTGCACGGCGAGTTCCGTCACCTCACCCATCACGCGCGCCTTGCGACGGCCATGGGCGTCGGAGAGAAAAACGTCCTGCTCTGCGAGGACGGCGATGTCGTCGAGTTGACCGATGGAGGCATGGAGTTCGCCGGCGAGGTGCCGGCGGGCTACCTGTATGTCGACGGCATCGTTGGCGACGTCGGACACGGCGTCCTACGGGACCGCAAGGTGCTCGCCTCTGAGGGCGTAGTCGTGGTCGTCGTGACCGTGTCGTCCCAGACCGGCGAGATCGTGACCGGTCCGGAGATCATCACGCGCGGCTGGGTGCATGCGGCCGAGGCCGAGGAGATCCTCGAAGGAGCACGCGACGCCGTCCGGGCGGCCTTGGCCGAGGTGCCCAAGGAAGCGAGGACCGATTTCGAGGTCCTGCGTCGCCACGCCCGATCTGGCCTGGGGTCCTACGTCTCCAAGACAACCAAGCGACGGCCGATGATCGTTCCGCTCGTCATGGAGGTCTAGCGGGGGGTACGTAAGGCGGTTCAGCCCGATCCTCCGGTGTTGACAGTGTTACTGGTGTTAGCTTTGTTGACACTGTGACGAAGACGGCCACCCGCCGTAAGCCGGCGCCCCGCCCGACTCGGGCCGCGCCCCGACGCCCTGCCGCGTCGCGGAAGAAGAAGCCGGAACCGGCAATCACCCGGGCGCGCCGAGCGGTCGCTTCGCACCTGGGCCGCCAGGCGGACGACGTCTGGGGCGTTGTACTCGTCCTCATAGCTGTGGTTTCGGCGATGGGCATTTATGCCGACCTGGCCGGACCGGTCGGCCGCGGTCTGCGAGAGATCAGTGGCGCGCTGGTCGGCGTGGGTCGCTTCGCCTTGCCCGCGGCTCTCGCGGGCGTCGGCGTGATGCTCCTGAGGGACCGCACGCGCCAGGAACCGGGACGGGTCGTGATCGGGCTATCGGTCTCGGCCCTTGCGTCGTTCGGGCTGCTTCACCTGCTGCGCGGCTCCGGCATCTCTCCGGGCGACCTCGACGGCGCGGGGGGCTTGGTGGGCGGGGCGATCGGCGGGCCGCTGCGCGCCCTGCTGTCGCCCTGGGGCGCGACGCTCGTGCTGGTCACTGCAGTCATCGTCGGCCTGCTCATCATCACGAAGACCTCAGTGCGCACCGCGGGCGACAACCTTCTGCAGCTCGCTTCGAGGTTGGGTCGCTGGACGCGCGGCGCGACGACCCGGCCGCCCGTCGCCGACGAGCTGGACGCGCATCGGCGGCACCCAACGACCACCAATCTGGACCCCGTGATAGTGGACCCGGAGGATGAGGCCATAGAGGAATCCGTCGTGGTCATCACTCCGGACCCGGTAGTGGTCGCCGATGATCTCGTTCTGCAATCGGGTGTGGACGAGCCCGAAGACACCGGACCCGGCATGCAACTGGCGTTGCCGGGCATGGGCCCCGAACGCGCGCCGACAAAGAACTGGCGGCTTCCTCCGCTTCAGCTGCTGTCCAAGGGTGCAGCGACCGAGATCGACCGCAAGTTCATCGAGGCAGAAGGTCGCGCCCTGGAAGAGGCGCTGGCCGCGCACGGGGTGGCGACACGCGTTGTGGGCCATACCGTCGGCCCCACCGTGACGCGCTACGAGCTGGAGCTGGACCCCGGCGTGAAAGTGGCACGGGTCACGAGCCTGCACAAGGACATCGCCTATGCGATGGCCGCCGCCGACGTAATCATTCGCGCTCCGATCCCCGGCAAGAAAGCGATCGGCGTCGAAGTGCCGAATAAGCGGCGCTCGCTCGTCACGCTGCACGACATCCTGAGCTCGCCCGCCGCCAAGGCGGTGAAGAACCCGCTCGAGGTTGCGCTGGGTCGGGACATCTCCGGCTCGCCGGTGACCGTGAATCTGGCCGAGATGCCGCACCTCCTGATAGCCGGCGCTACCGGTGCCGGCAAGTCCTCGTGCATCAACTCCCTGGTGACGTCCATCCTCATGCGCTCGACGCCGGAGGAGGTGCGGCTCATCCTCGTAGACCCCAAGCGCGTGGAACTCGGCCAGTACAACGGACTCCCGCACCTGCTCTCCCAGGTCGTCGTAAATCCGAAGAAGGCCGCCAATGCGCTGTCGTGGGCGGTGGCGGAGATGGAGCGCCGTTACGACCTGCTTGCCGAGGCGGGCGTGCGCGACATCACCGGCTTCAATTCGGCTGTCGATCGCGGCGAGCTCCGCGACCTGCCCGGCTCGCTGGGCGTCGAGGCCACGGTGGAGCGGCTTCCGCTGATCTTGATCGTGGTCGACGAGCTGAACGACCTGATGATGGTCGCGGCGCGCGACGTCGAAGAATCGATCTGTCGCATCGCGCAGATGGCCCGCGCCGTCGGCATCCACCTGGTCATCGCGACCCAGCGACCCTCGGTCGACGTCATCACCGGCGTCATCAAGGCCAATGTCCCGTCGCGCTTGGCTTTCGCGGTCTCGTCGCTTGCCGACTCTCGCGTGATTCTGGACCAGGCCGGCGCCGAACGACTGATCGGCCAGGGCGACATGCTGCTCGTCACCGCGTCCTCCTCCATCGCCCGCCGTATTCAAGGTTCCTGGGTTTCGGAGGACGAAGTGCGCAAGGTCGTGTCGCATTGGCTCCGGCAAGGACAGGCTGAGTATGTGCCGGGGGTCGAAGGCGAGGACTCTTCAGGCGGAGGTTCGGGGACTGCAGGCGACGATGCGGACGACGACGATCTGCTCCTGGCCGCCATGGACCTCATCGTGCGCTCTCAGCTCGGGTCGACGTCCATGCTCCAGCGCAAGCTGCGCGTCGGCTTCTCACGCGCCGGCCGGATCATGGACCTGCTCGAGCGCCGCGGCGTGGTGGGGCCCAGCGAGGGCTCGAAGGCTCGGGCCGTTCTCATGACGGTCGAGGAACTGGACGCCGTGGAGGCCGCCCGTTCCATCTGATCTCGCAACAGGCAAGATGCCCGGATGCGTTTCGTCGTATATGGAGCGGGGGCAGTTGGCGGGGTAGTCGGCGGCCGGCTGCACCAACACGGACACGACGTGCTGCTGATCGCTCGGGGCGCCCACTTCGAGCGCATCCGGGACGCCGGGTTGACCCTGGAGTCGGCCGAATCCGCGGACACGTTCGAGGTTCCAGTCGTGGACCATCCGTCCAAAGCGAAGTTGGGCGCCGACGACGTCGTCTTCCTCGGCATGAAGAGCCAGCACACTGCCGACGCGCTGGACGCGTTGGCCCTTCATGCTCCGGCCGGAACGCCGGTCGTCTGCCTGCAGAACGGCGTCGCGAACGAGCGCGCCGCCCTTCGGATCTTCCCGGACATCTACGGGATTTGCGTCATGTGCCCCACGACGCACCTCGAACCCGGCGTGGTCCAAGCGAACTCGTCGCCGATTTCAGGATTACTCGACATCGGGCGGTTTCCGGAGGGGATCGACGACACCTCCGAGAAGATCGCGGCCGCTCTGCAAGCCTCGACGTTCGTTTCGGAGCCTCGGCCCGACATCATGCGGTGGAAGTACGCAAAGCTGCTGATGAACCTCGGTAACGCGGTACAGGCGCTGTGCGAGTGGGACGACGAGGCCAAGGAGCTCGCGGCCTTCGCCCGGGCGGAGGGCGAAGCTTGTCTTCGGGCCGCGGGCATCCAGTTCACCCCCCGCGAAGAGGATCTCGAGCGGCGCGGAAATCTTCTCGGCGGGCCACCCATCGCGGGCCGGCGTCGCGCCGGCGGCTCGACCTGGCAGAGCCTTGCGCGAGGCACAGGCTCGCTGGAGGTCGACTACCTCAACGGCGAGATCGTCCTCCTCGGAAGGCTGCACGGCGTGCTTACCCCGGTGAACCGGGTGCTCCAGGAGGCCGCACGCGAAGTTCTGGCCCGGAACGCACAACCAGCGTCGATGTCGGCCGCCGAGCTTTTCGCTCGCGCCGCCTAGGACGCGAAGAAGGGGCGGCCTTTCGGCCGCCCCTTCCCGTGAGTTCCGTTGAGCGTCAGGCGGCGATGCGCGGACGCTGTGCGGCCCGGGTCTCGGTGTGGGCCTCGTCGTTATGACCGAGCCAACCGAGGACCGCCTTCCAGACGGTCGTGGATCCCGCAACGATGAGGCCGGTCATGACCGGGCCCATCCAGGCTTCCCTGAGGTCGACTCCGAAGCCCGAGAAGAGCGAGAAGTCGAGCATGTAGGCGCCGGCTACGGCGAGCAGAACCGTCACCGCGGTGCGGTAGCGGTCGATGGCGGGGAGGTACTCCGACGCCAGGTTGACCACCGTCACCAGAGCCAGGCCCAGGAGCATGGTGATTGCAAATTCGTACATTGGGTTGCCTCCGTTCGGCGAAGGGCTTGAGCCCCCGCCAGCTGTTTGGTTGTCGACCGGCGGCGGATGCCTCCGGTTGACGGGGTGGTCGTGGGTTGTTCCCCGTCGCCTGATTGGACCCGGGGGAGCGGCCGTGGGTAACACTGCCCGGGTGCGTAAGCCAGAAAATTTGGAGGTGCGTGAGCCAGAAAATTTGGAGGTGCGTGAGCCAGGGGGCGGGAAGTGACCAGGGTGGTGCCCGGCGCGGCTTCGGCGCCGGCGTCGTCGGCCAACCTGGGTCCAGGGTTCGACTGCCTGGCCGTCGCACTGCAGCTACGTATCGAGGTGGCGATCGCGCCGGCCAAGTGCTTCGACGTAGACGCACAGGGGGAAGGCGCGGGGATTCCGGCGTCGGCCCGTCACCTCGCGGCGCGGGTCCTCCGGGATGTCCTCGGACACGACGAGGCGAAGGTCAGCATCCGATCGGAGATCCCGGTCGCCCGGGGTCTGGGGTCGTCGGCGGCGCTCGCCGTGGCTACCGCGGCGGCCGCGGGGGCGAGCGATCCCCTCGCCGTGGCGTGCCGCATCGACGGCCACCCCGAGAACGCCGCCGCCTCGGTTCACGGCGGCCTGGTGGCGGCGACGATGCTCGGCGACGGTGAGCCGTTGGCGGTGCAATTTCCGCTGGACGGTGATGCGGCGTTCGTGGTTCTCGTCCCCGACCGATCCCTGTCCACGAAGGACGCCAGAGCGGTACTGCCCAGGCAGGTGACGCATGCGGAGGCCGCGGGAAACGTCAGTCGTACCGGGGCCCTCATCGGAGCACTGCGTGATCTGTCCCTTTTGCGGCCGGGACTGATGGATGACCGGCTTCACCAGCCCTACCGGCTGCCTCTCATGCCTGAAGCCGACGCGTTGATGACCGCGCTCGTCGCCGCGGGCGCCCTGGGCGCAGCCTGGTCGGGAGCCGGGCCGAGCCTCATCGCGGTGTGCCGACGGGACGACGCCGACGCGGTGCACCGGGCGGGATCCGCGGCGCTGGCCGCAGCAGGCGTGGAGGGGGATGCGCGCATCCTGGGGCCGGACATGCGAGGCTTGCAGGTAGCGGAGCAGTAGCGCCGCTACCAGAAACTGGCAGTCAAGGAAGGGATCCCAGGCAGAGCACCGCCGGGGAGCAGCAAGGCGGGGGCCTCGGCCTCCGTGACGTGGAGGCGATCGGACCTCCGCTCCCGAACCAGGAGGAGTATTCGGATGGCCGAAAAGTACGAGGGCTATTGCGTGAAGTGCCGAGAGAAGCGTGAGTTCGACGGAGAAGAAGTCGAGCTGGCCAACGGTCGTCGCGCCGCCCAGGGCACCTGCCCGACCTGTGGCACCAAGATGAACCGGATGCTCGGCAAGAAGACCGAGTAGCCGGTCAGGTCTCCCACGCTTTTGACGTAAGCATCACGCCGTAACCTCGGAAGCGTGGGAGGCACAAGCTTGTCGGGGCGCGGGGCCCGGCGCCCTTCCGCCCAGGGCGAGGCGTCTGAGGAGCCCGCCCGTACGTACTTCCTCAAGACTCTCGGCTGTCCGAAGAATCAAGTCGACTCGGACAAGCTGGAGGGCACCCTCGCCGCCGAGGGCATGAGCCCGGTCGGCTCGGCGTCCGAGGCTGACCTCCTGGTGATCAATACCTGCGCTTTCATCGACGCGGCCCGCGAGGAGTCCATCGAGACCGTGCTGGCCGCCGCACGGGACAAGGCTGGCGACGCCCGTTTGGTCGTCACCGGCTGCCTGGCCGAGCGTTTCGGCCCTGAACTTGCCGCCGCGATGCCCGAGGTCGACCAGGTGGCCGGGTTCGGGGTGCCCCTCACCCTGGGTCGAACCAACTCCGGGCGCGGCATCCCCAGCTTCGACCTGCTGAACCTGCCGCGCCCCCTTTCGCACTCACCGTGGGCGTACGTGAAGGTGGCTGAGGGTTGCGACCGGGCCTGCGGTTTCTGCGCCATCCCTTCCTTCCGGGGCAAGCAGCGGTCTCGTACGGCGGAGTCAATCCTGGGAGAGGTCGAGTCCCTGGGAGCCAAAGAGGTGGTCCTGGTCGCCCAGGACCTTGCGTCCTATGGCCGGGACCTCGGACAAGCCGGGGCCATCGTCGGCCTGGTCGAGGCGGTGGCGGCCCGCACGCGGCGCACCCGCTTGCTCTACCTCTATCCGTCGGATCTGAGCGACCGGCTGGTCGATGCCATCTGCGGCACGGGCGTTCCGTACTTCGACCTTTCGCTGCAGCACGTATCGCGGCCGCTCCTGCGGCGGATGCGACGCTGGGGCGAAGGCGAGCGATTCCTGGAGCGCATCCGCACGATCCGAGAGCGTGAGCCCGGTGCCGCACTGCGCTCGTCGTTCATCGTGGGATACCCGGGCGAGACGGAGACGGACCACGACCGGCTCCTGCGCTTCGTCGAGGAGGCGCAACTCGATTGGGCCAGCTTCTTCCGGTTCTCTCCGGAGGAGGGCACTTACGCCATGGGGCTCGACGGCCTGGTGGCACAGTCGCTCATGGACGAGCGCCTCAACGAGCTGTCCGAGCTGCAGGATTCGATCACGCTGTCGCGCCGGGCTGCCCTTGTCGGAAGCACGGTGGAGGTGCTCGTCGACAGGCCAGGCGAGGGCCGGTCCTACCGCGAGGCACCCGAGATCGACGGAGTTGTCAAGCTGCCTGTCGCGCTCGAGCAGGGTTCGTTCGCCGACGTGGTGGTTACAGCCGCGGCCGGCACCGACCTCGAGGCCGAGGCGCCTCGGCGGCCGGGGTAGGCGGCGATGGCTACCGGATTCGGGCCGTCCGCGCTCGCCACTCCGGCGAACGCGATCACAGTCGCCAGGCTCCTGGCGACGCCGTTCGTCTTCGCTGCCGTACTCGCCGGGGCGCCGTCGTGGTGGACGTTGGTGCTGTGGATCCTGGTCGCGGCGAGCGACGGCCTAGACGGATGGTTGGCCCGCCGTCAGGGTTCGACGCGGTCGGGTGCTTTTCTGGACCCACTGTCGGACAAGGTGCTGGTCCTGGCCGCTCTGGCCGCGTTGGTGGCCCGGAGCTTGTTCTGGTGGCTGCCGGTGGCGCTCATCGCGCTGCGCGAGGTGCTCGTGAGCATCTGGCGGTCGCAGGCGGGTAGACGGGGTGTGAGTGTGCCGGCGCGTCAGTGGGCCAAGGCCAAGACCATCGTGCAGGAGGTGGCCGTCGGATTCGCTCTGCTGCCGCTTGCCAATGGATTGACTGTGGGCAAAGTCGTCCTGTGGGCCTCGGTGGCGTTGACCCTCCTCACGGGCCTCGACTACTTCCGTTCACCGGTGAGTGCGTGAGAGCGGAGGTTCTGGCTGTCGGCACCGAGCTCTTGCTCGGCCAGATCACGAACTCGAACGCGGCATGGATCGGCGAACAGCTAGCTCTCGCGGGGATCGACTGCCACCACCACACCGTGGTGGGGGACAACCACGGGCGGATGGTGGCGGCGATGCGGGCATGTCTGGCTCGCAGTGACGCGGTGATCGTCTCGGGCGGTCTTGGTCCGACACAGGACGACATCACGCGCGAAGCGATCGCGGAGGTGATGAACGTCGCGTTGGTGCGCGACGAAGCGATCGTCGAGCGCGTTCGAGCCATGTTCGCCAGCCGCGGGCGCGAGATGCCTGAGTCCAACGGCCGCCAAGGCGACGTCCCACAGAAGGCGGCGATCATCGACCAGAAGCTCGGTACGGCGCCCGGACTGATTTGCCCGGTCGGCAACAAGGTGATCTACGCGGTTCCCGGCGTCCCCTACGAGATGGAAGAGATGGTCACGCGAGCTGTCCTGCCGGACCTCCGCCGGCGCGCCGCGGAGGCGGGGGAGGAGCAGGCGACGATCCGAAGCCGGGTGCTCCGGACGTGGGGATTGAGCGAGTCGGCCGTTGCAGAAATGGTCGGCCCCCGCGTCGACGCCCTTGAGGGCACGGGTCAGGTGACGCTGGCCTTCCTGGCCAGCGGCATCGAGGGCATCAAGGTCCGCATCTCCGCGAAGGCCGCCGATCGGGACGCTGCGGTAGCGCTCCTCGACGCAGAAGAAACGGAACTCCGCGCCCTTCTGGGTTCCTCTGTGTTCGGTGTCGACGAGCAAGGGATCGAAGATGTCGTCGGCCGGCTCCTTACCGACCGCTCGTGGAGTGTGGCGGTGGCGGAATCCGTGACGGGTGGAATGGTCGCATCCCGGTTGGTCGACGTTCCTGGTTCCGGCGACTGGTTCCGGGGCGCGGTTGTCGCGTACGACAGTGAGGTCAAGTTCAACGTGCTCGGGGTGCCCCGCGGTCCCGTCGTGTCGGGTGAGGCGGCGGAGGCGATGGCCGCGGGCGTGGCGAAGTTGGTAGGGACGGAGGTCGGGTTGGCTACGAGTGGCGTCGCCGGGCCGGACACTCAAGAGGGGGTGGAGGTCGGGACCGTATTCGTCGGTCTGTACATCGCCGGCGCGACCGAGTCGGTGGAGCTGCACCTGCCCGGCGATCGTGCGCGGGTCCGATCGCTCGGCACGATCAGCGCGCTCGACGTGCTGCGCCGGCAATTGCAGAAGGCCTGATGGCTCGCCTGTTCGTCGCCCTGTGGCCGTCGACCGAGGTCATCGAGCAGTTGCGGGAGTTAGACCGTCCGGTCATCGAAGGCCTCCGCTGGACGACCGAGGACCAGTGGCACGTGACGCTGCAATTTCTCGGCGAGGGAAGTCAGGACGCGATGGCGGACAAGATGGCGGCGGCGCGCTGGACTACGCGCCCACTTGAGATGCGCCTCGGGCCGGAAGTGACGATGCTCGGCAAGGAGATCGTGTGCCTGCCCGCGTCCGCTCCGGGGCTCGACAAGCTGGCGCGCCAGGTCAGCGAGATAACGGGAGTTCGGCGCACCAATCGATTCAAGGGCCATCTGACATTGGCCCGAGCGCGCAACAAGGCGCCTAAGGCCGCACTCGAAGCGCTGACGGGCACACCCTTCGAAGCCGAGTGGATCGCCGAGACCGTTGCGTTGGTCCGCAGCGCGCTCACTCCCGGTGGAGCGCGCTACGAGACCGTGGCCGAATCGCCGCTCTAATCCAACTCGCCGGGATCGAGCTTCCTCGCCTCCTCCTCGGGAAGGGCCTTCAGCAAGAGGCCCGTCTGCTCGTATTGGATGACCTCATCGTCTTCCCCGATCCATGTGGTCGCGTGCACTTTCCCGTACCGATCGACGTGGTCGTAGCGGTATGCCTGGACAGTCTTTCGACCCACCTTTAAATCGACGAGTCCGCCGCAGGTGATCAGCCGCGGCGTGATCAGTGATTCGCGACTGGCACCCATCAGGGGGAACCAGGACTTCAACGTGGTGGGTCGCCACCCGGGGAGGCCATCCTCTGGCACGGGCACGTACTCCGCCAGGTCGCCGTCATCCCGCGGCAACGTCACCGGGAGGAATCGGGCCAGGAGACTCGGCAGCACCTCCGGCCCGTCGGGCAAATCGAAGGAGAACTCGTGCTCTCTCGGGTTATCCGCCGTCGGGAGTTCCGTCGCGGAGCCGCACCACGCGGAGCCCGCTTGCTCCGCTCCCACGGCTATCTGGTTTCCGCGGTAGATGTATCCGGAACGGCCGGCCCGTGCGCCGCGCGCGTCGTAGCGGTGGACCCCGTAGTTACGGAAGGCCGCTTGGCACGTGACATGGGTGATTACGCCGTCCGCGAGGACGACCTGGACGCGCTCGAACCCTGTCGGTTTGGCCCCTTTACCGCTATAGCCCTTGCTGGCTCGCGAGAACCAGTACTCCCTCCCGTAGTCCCGCGGTGACTTCGCGGATTCCGCGGACTTGGCGGCGAGGTTGCGGCGGGCCGTCGTGTAGCTCTCGCCGGTGCGGGCTGACCGGGCGCGGGCCAGTTGCTTGAAGTCTTTGTCCTTGGTCATCGCTTCTCCTGAATCCGTCCGCGACGACGAGTCCCCAGCGACTCCGCCACCACGGACTGGAGTCAATGACCTGCGCCCGAGGATGTGCTCCCCTTTTGCCCCAAAATCGGTCCCGCTGGGAGGACCGGCCGAGGTCAGGCGATGGGCTCGCCGGTCAGAACTCTAGCGAGGGTGTGCTGTCCGCGCCGGGCTCGAGGGGGACGCCGAGTGCGTTGAGCGTGTAAGCCACCAGGTGGTAGTGGCCGACGACCATGGGGACTTCGATGAGTTGCATCTCGTCGTAACGCTCGGCGAGAGAGTCCCAGGTCGCGTCGGAAATGGTGGAGGATTCGTGAAGCTCGTCCGCAGCGCGGAGCAGGACCGCATCGGAGCCGTCCCAGTCGGTCGGCCGTTCCTTGACTCGCTCGATTTCGGGCAGGGTCAAGCCGGATGCGAGGCCAATCCTGACGTGGTGGGCCCACTCGTACGACGAACCGCAGTTGACGGCCGTCCGCAGGATCAGAAGTTCACGGTCGCGCGCTGGCAAACGCCCGACCAGTAACTTTCCCGCGAAGGGAAGCCACCGCCGGAACAGGCCAGGATGGCGAACCAGTGTCGTGAAAATATGAGCCGCCCCTGCGTCCGAAGCGGGGCCGGGGATACCGCCGAACAGTTCACGCTGCTCAGGCGTCAGTTCCGGTTCGGTCAAGGGCGGGATTCTCGGATCCGATGTCGAGCTCATCTATCCCACTCTCGCGGATTGACCGCCGTCGACCGGAAGCAGCACGCCGGTGATGAATGAGGCCTCGTCGGATGCGAGAAACAGCGCGGCATTGGCCACGTCCCAGGCCGTGCCCTGGCGGCCGAGCGGGACCCAGGCGGCGCGTTCCTTCGCCACCTCCGCACGCTCCCGCCCCATGGCCCGGGCCGGCGCATCAACCGCCATTGGCGTGTCGATGAAGCCGGGGAGAATGGCATTGGCGCGGATCCCATGCTTCGCGTTGGTGATCGCCAGGCTTTGCGTGAGCGCGTTGACTCCCGCCTTGGACAGCTTGTAGGCGGTCAGGTTGCCTGCGGCGGCAATGGACGCGAGAGACGACACGTTGACGATGGAGCCACCGCCGTTCTTTCGCATGAGCGGAATCGCGGCTCGGCAGGTCCGCCACATGGCGCGCAGGTTCACGTCCATAATCCGGTCGTACGCATCCTCCTCGAGGCGATGCGGCGGGCCATCACCGTCACCGATTCCAACGTTGTTGTGCAGCACGTCCAAACGCCCGAAGCGGTCCTCCGCCGCAATGGCGATCAGCTGTGGCGCGTCCGGTTCGGTGATATCGATGGTCAGGGCATGGACGTCATCCGTTTCGGCGCGCACCCATTCGACTGTCTCTTCGAGACTTTCTTTGTCCCGGTCGACCAGGAGGACACGCGCCCCTTCCCGGGCGAATGTGATCGCGGTGGCTCGGCCGTTCCCGATGGTCGACCCGGCGGTCTGACCCGCCCCGACGATGACGGCGACGCGCTTGTCCAGTCGTCCCATGTGGGCCGACGCTAATGCTGGCTCTCAGCCCGGCCTCTTGAGTCGATACAGCAGATGCCGTCGGAGCCGGTGCCCTGCTGACACTCGCGGGTGGTCGAAGTCGTCGGACGGATCGCGGGTCATGCCCAGCTTCTCCATCACGCGCCAGGAACGCACGTTGGACTCCGTCGTCATCGACACGATCTCTTCGAGACCGAGGTCTCCGAACCCGAAATAGATCGCGGCCCGAGCACCTTCGGTCGCAAAGCCGTGGCCCCAGTGCGACCGGGCCAGCCGCCATCCCACTTCCACGGCGGGGCTGAATGGGAACTCGGGCGGGACCGACCACAGCCCGGTGAATCCAATGAATTCTGCGGTGTCGAGACGCTCGACGGCCCATAGCCCCCAACCGTGCTCCTCGATCTGCCTCCGGTTCCCCTCCGCGGCGGCGTCGCTCTCGGCCGGACTGAGTACGGCGGGGAAGAACTCCATGACCTCGGGATCTGCGTTGAGCGCGGCGAACGTCTCCAGGTCCTCGTCCCGCCACTGGCGTAGCAGGAGACGCTCGGTCTGGATCATCCGACTGTCTCCTTCGCTGGCGCACCCGAGCGGATGTGCGCGATGAAGGGGTGTGAAGCCAGATCCTCGGGTTTCCCTCGAGCCGCAACCACTCCGTCGTCCAGGACGAGAATCTGGTCCGCGAGAGCAAGCGCGGCCGGGCGGTGCGACACGATCAGCCAGGTGCCTCCCGCGGCGCGTAGTCGGCGCCAGAGCTCGGCCTCGGTGTCCACGTCCAAACCGGACGACAGGTCGTCGACGACCATCAACTCCGGGCGCCTGACGAACATGCGCGCCGCCGCGGTACGCAGTAGTTGTCCGCCTGACAGCCTCAGTCCCCGAGGACCGATTTCGGTCAGTAGGCCGTCGGAGAGGAGGGCGAGATCGTCCTCCATCACCGCGGCGTGGAGCGCGCTGCGAATCTCACTGTCGTCGGCCGGGTGCCCCAGACGGATGTTCTCCGCCAGTGAGGCGGTAAAACAGCGCGGGACCTGCGGCGAGTAGCCAACCTTCGGCGGCACCAGCTCTTCCGCGGGCGTCACCGGGGTGCCGTTCCACATGACCTCCCCGCGTTGGACAGGGAGAAGACCGAGAACGGCGCGCAGCAGAGTCGTCTTGCCTACGCCCACCTCGCCGGTGACGACCGTGACCGTGCCCCGCGAAATCGTGAGGTCGAGATCCCGGATTCCGGAACTGGTCTCGCCGTGCAGGCAGGTGAGGCCTCGCACCTCGAGCCGCTCCAGGCGGTCTCCATCCGAACGGACCGGGGGCGCGGCCTCCGGAATCTCGCCCCGGAGGTGGATGGCAACGGGACGGGTGGCCACCGCTGGGTCTTCTTCCGGAACCAGCTCGGCGAGTCGGACCAGGGAGACCCGAGCTCGTCGGAACTGTGTCCCGAACCAGCCCGCCATGCCCGCCACGCTCGACAGGCGGCCCACGTAGCTGACGAAGATGGCCAGATCGCCCACCGACAGCGTCCCGGCGCGGAGCCGACCGGCGATGAGGAACAGGAGCAGCGCGGTACCCATTTCGCCGACGTGGTTACCGAAGGTCTGAACGGACTCGCCGATGAGGATGTCGCGCAGTACAGCCTTGCGGACCCTCTCGTTGGCGCGGTCGAGATGTTTCACCGCGGCCGATTTCGCGCCACCGAGTTGGATCGAAGCCACTCCGCCGAAGAGGTCGCCGAGCACTCCGGTACGGCGGCCCAGCTCCCGTTGAAGAACCTCGCGTGCCGTTTGCACCCGTTCTGCGACTGCGTGGGCCGCAGCCGCCGCGATGACGACGGGCACTGCGACGACGAGGGTGAGGAAGAGATCGGTTCGCGCCAGCACTGCCAACGCGAAGCACAAAGAAAGGATTTGCCCGATGGGGTCGGCGATCCAGGTGTGGACCATGGACACCTGCATCTGGTCGTTGTTGAGTCGGGAGAGCGTGTCGCCGACGGCGTCGGGCAGGGCTCGCGCCGCGGGCCGCCGCAATATCCCGGCGAGCAGGTTCCGGCGGACGATCGTCGCCGCGGAGTGCAGACAGGCGTTCTCCGCCACGGACGCGACCATCAGGGTGATCCCGCGCATGGCGTAAACCCCGGCCAAAATGAGAAGCAGTCGCGTCACCGGTCCGTCGAGAACCGGCGTAACCGCGAGGCGGTCCAGTAATGCCGCAATGAGCAGTCCGGGGATGAGCGGCCAGACGTAGTAGAGAACGCTGGCGGTCAACGACGACGTCAACCACAGGCCCTTGTGCGCCTTGATGAGCGACCACACCGCCCCCGCCACGCTCTGGCGCGGCGCGTCGGTCTGCTGGTCGCCGGCGGGCACGGTCACGCCAGTACCTCGTTTCGGTAGAGGGACAAGAGCCGCGAAAACGCCGAGTCCGGGTTGGCCGCCAGCTCTTCGCGGGACCCGTGCTCGACCAACCGACCGTCCTCGAGGACCGCGATCTCGTCCACGCGATCGAGGGTGGACAGACGGTGGGCGATGACGATTGCGGTGCGGCCGGCGAGCAAACGGTCGACCGCGACCTGAAGCCGGGCCTCAGTCGCTGGGTCGAGCCGGGCAGATGCTTCGTCCAGAAGCACGACGCCGGGGTCGCGCAGCAGCGTCCGCGCAAAAGCGAGGAGTTGGGCCTCGCCGGCTGATAACGAGCGGGGATCGAGCTCGCCGTCGAGGCCCTCGGGTTGGGCCGCGAGCCAAGGTCCTAATCCGACCTCGCCGAGTACTGCGATGAGCCGATCGTCGTCCATGTCGCGGAAGAGCGCGACGTTCTCACGGACGGTGGCCGTGAAGAGCTGCACTTCCTGGGTTACCACCGCGACCCGATCGCGAAGGTCATCCGATCTGGTTCGGCGGACGGGCACTTCGCCAACGCGAACCTCTCCGGAGGACGCGTCGTACTGGCGCACCAGAAGACGCCCGAATGTCGTCTTGCCGCTTCCCGTGCGTCCGACCAGGCCGAGGGTCCGACCCGGAGCCAGGTGCAGCGTCACGTCTCGCAGCACCGGCTCGCCGTCGTCATACGCGAATGACAGCGAGTCGAAGTCGACCGCCAACGGCCCGGCCGGCAGGACGACGGGCTCCGCGGGTTCCTCGATCGCGGAGCGGATCGTCGTCAGTTGAGCGATGCGGTTGAGGGCGGCGCTGGCCTGTTGGAGGTAGCGCACCCGGTAGGTGAAGCCATCGATGGGCCCGGAGAGGTAGGCCGTGTACTGGCTGAGCAGGTAGATGGTGCCGATCGTCGTTTCACCCCGGGCCATGAGCCAGGCCCCGAGACCGAGCGCCACCGCCTGGGAGATGCCGAAGAATGTGAGGCCGACGACGGTCGTGGTGCCGGATAGCGCGGTGGCCCGGGCCGCGGCCCAGAAGTAGCGCCGCGCCAAGGCGACGAAGCGCAAGATCGCGTACTCGGAGGCGCCATTTGGCCTGACGTCCTCGGTGGCTCCCAGCAGCTCCTCTTGGTAAGCGGTGTTCTGGGCGTGCGCCTCGCGAGTTTGCTCCCATGCATCGACCCCGAGGTGGCGGAGCCGCGAGAGGGTGAACAGCGCGACCAGCGCGTAGGCGGTGAGGACGATCCCGAGGCGCGGGTCGATCCCCCACAAGAGGACGAGCACGCCGGCAAGCAGCAGCGCCTCTTGGATCATGTTGGGAAGGAAGCTGCTGAGGAGTACTCCGAGTTGGCCCACGTCGCCGTCGACGCGCTCGATGAGCTCTCCGGGCGGCGTCCGCCGGTGGAAGGACATATCGAGACCCAGGATGTGATCGGTGAGCTCCGACCGCAGGCGGTTCGTGGTGCGGGACGAAAGGTCGGTGGCCAACCAAGTGACTGCGATCATCACGCCCTGAGTCGCTACAGCCACAGCAAGGAAGGCGAGGGAGATTCCCAGAAGGCTGCCGGTGGGCGCGGCCCCGAGACTCATATCGATGAATCGCCGCAGTAGGAGTGGGCCTGCCAGCGACAACCCCAGACCCGCGCCCAGGAAGACGCCCAGGAGGGCGACCAGCCCGCGATGGACGCGCAGGTACTGCCACATCAGGCGCCACAGGTCGCGCAGAGATAGACGTTTTGTTTCCGGTGGCACCGCCAGAGCGTAGGGGGCGCCATGTCGAGCAGGCCGGGCATTTCCGAGCGACAGGTGGCACGATCCAGCCCATGTCGGACCTGCCGCGGGGGACGGTGACCTTTCTATTCAGCGATATCGAGGGGTCCACTCGCATAGCTGGCGCGCTGGGGGATCGCTGGCCCGAGGTACTCGAGCAGCACCGTCGCGTGCTGCGGGCTGCGTTCTCGGCGCACGGGGGCCATGAGGTCAAGACGGAGGGAGACGGCTTCTTCGTCGCCTTCACCAGCGCCACCGACGCGGTCCGCGCCGCGGCTGCCGCGCAGCTCGGCCTCGCGGACCATCCCTGGCCCGAAGATGGTCGAGTCCGAGTGCGCATCGGTATCCACACGGGCGACGCAACCGTGGTCGACGACGACTATGTCGGCCTGGCGGTGCACCACGCGGCGCGGGTGAGCTCGGCCGCGCATGGGGGTCAGACGGTGTTGTCCGACGCGACGCGCCAACTCGTCGGCAACGTCGGGGACGACGAGGTGCGCCTCGAATCGCTGGGCGCGCACCGGCTGAAGGACATCGACGAGCCGGTGCTCATCCACCAGATCACCCATCCCCAGCTTCAGTCACAGTTCCCTCCGTTGCGGGCGGGAGGGGTTCCGAGCAACCTTCCGGCGCAGCTGACGTCTTTTGTAGGCCGCGAGGAGGAGCTGCGCGTCGTCGAGGAGCTGCTCGAGGCGCATCGTCTGGTCACCCTGACCGGCGCAGGCGGCGCCGGGAAGACACGGTTGGCGATAGAGGTGGCCAGGGCCGTGCGAGATGAGTTTCCCCACGGCGTATGGCTGGTGGAACTGGCCCGGGTCACGGACGCGGATCGCGTCTGGCCGGCATTAGCTGATGCCGTCGGGCTTCCCGCCGGGGGAGCTGACCTCGATGCCCGAGGTCTCGTGTTGGCCTACTTCGCTTCGCGCCGCGCCCTGCTGTTGCTCGACAACTGCGAACACGTCATCTCGGCGGTGGCAGAAGTGACCGACAGCTTGTTGAGCTCTACGAGCGAGCTTCGGGTAGTGGCCACCTCGCGGGAGGCCCTTGGCATAGCGGGCGAGCGGGCCTGGCGTATCCCCTCTTTGGGCGTCCCAAGTAGCGAGGATCCGCACACCCCTGGCAGCGTGTTGACGTCGACGGCGGTTCGGCTCTTCATCGAACGAGCCGAGGCGTCGGGGGCCGCCGTTGGACAGTCACCGGACGAACTGGCGAGCATCGTCCAGATCTGCGCGCGACTAGACGGTATGCCGCTGGCCATCGAATTGGCCGCGGCCCGGGCGCGATCGCTTCCACCGGCTCGACTGGCGGAGCGGCTCGACGATCGTTTCCGGCTACTGACCGGCGGCAGTCGCACCGCAATGCCGCGCCAGCAGACCCTTCAGGCGCTTGTCGACTGGAGCCACGACTTGTTGGACGAGCGGGAACGCGCCGTGTTACGCCGCGCTGCGGTCTTCGTCGGTGGCTTCACGCTGGAAGCCGCGGAGGCCGTGTGCGCCGGTGGCGCGGTTGCCGACGGAGAGGTGATCGACGTCGTCGACAGTCTCGTGGCCAAGTCCTTGGTTCTCCCCCCGCAGGAGCAAGCCGATCGATTCCGGATGCTGGAGACAATTCGGTCCTATGCCCGCCAGAAGCTCTTGGAGGCAGAGGAGGTCGAAGTGGCCCGGGACGCGCATCTCGCCTGGGTCGAGGCCATCGCGGAGGAAGCCGCGCTCGGGCTGGACGTCGGCTTGGAAGGTGAGGCCGCGCTCGAATCGATGCAGAGGCTCGACGTGGAACTCGAGAATGTTCGGGCCGCCGTCGAGTGGGGCACGCAGTCAGCTGGCCGCGCGCGGGCCGCGTTGCGAATCCTTGGCGGTACCTGGCAGTACTGGTGGACGCGCGGGAAGTGGACCGAAGCGCGACAGCGATGCGAGCTCGCCCTGGAGGTCGCGTCGGACGCGTCTGGGCCGGAGCGGGCGCGTGGCCTCTGGCTCGTTGGGTATCTGGCCTGCTTGATGGGCGACGGAGCGACCGCCGCGGCGACCCATGCCGAGCAACTGGCGATCGCCGAAGTGGCCCGCGACGCCGACGGTGTGGCTGCGGCGTTGTACGGCCTGGGATTTGCCGCTAGTCGCTACGGAGAGCGCGCCGAAGCGATGGAACTCATGAAGAGAGGCGCCAAAGCAGCGGAAGCTTGCGGGAACGACCTTTTTCTGGGCCGCTGTTTGCTGGCCCTCGGCAACATGCGGCGAAGCGACGACCTGGCCGAGGGGATCGCATTGTTGGAGCGCGCCGCGGCTGTGGGAGCCCGCTCGCATGACGCGTGGACATTGGCGACCGCGCAGTACAACCTGGCGAATGTCGCGCATCAGGCAGCTGACCTGGGCGCGGCGCGGGTGCACCTTGTGGCAGCCCTCGATACCTATCGAGCTCGGGGCGACGTCTACGGCTCCGCGATGGCCCTCGAGAACCTTGCGCTGATCGAACTCTGGGAGGGATACCCCGGGGAGGCGCATCGACTGGCGTCCGAGGCCGTGGCGCTTTGCGATGACACCGGCCTGGCGGCGCTCGGCCTCAACAGCAGGATCGTGTGCGCGTTCGCTTCGACGCGGAATGGCGACCCGGCCGGCCCGGCCCTGCTCGAGGAGATCGCCTGCCGACCGGATATGACGATTGAGTCACTCAACCATCTGGTCTATGAGGCGACTCGTCTGGGGTGCGTCGCGCTCGTACCGGGAGCCGTCGAGCGGATGATCGCGGCCTTGGCGAAAGCTGAGGGCAGCATTGTCCTGGACGCAGCCCACACCGTTGGTGAAGCCCTTTGGTCAGTGGGCGAGCGCAGTGCGCGCTCGTATTTCGAGCGAGTCCTCGAGGGGCCGAACACCCCCACATTCACGAGAGAGGCCGCTCAGTTGGGGCTGGCGCGATGCGCCCTCGACGACGGAGACGCGCCCATCGCCGCAGCGCTTTTGGGTTCCGTTCTTGCAGCCGTGGAACACGAGTGGGCAGACAGCGCGTTCTGCGCGGCGGCGGAGGCACTCGCGGCCCTCGGCCAGCCCACCGGAGCGGCCCGTTTCCTCGGGGAGGCTCGACGCCGGTTCTGGCCGCATACGCCGCCCTACGACCGGGAGCGCGCCGACAATGTGGAGTCGCTTGTCCGGGCCCAGCTGGGGGAGTCCGCAGAGGTCGAGATGGTGGCCCTGGAGGGCGCATCCCCGGCTGAGATCGCCGCCGCCTTCAAGTCGTTCGCCGGTTCCGCCTCGATCTGAGCGGGGGGTGCTTGCACGAACGGACGTTCGGGCGTAGAGTGGACAGAACTACACGGGTGTAGTTGTCACCACCCCTTCTTACAGTCTCGTTCATGACAATTACTCAGGCCCGGGGGACGACCCCCCAGCCCACCACCAAGCCCACGACCACCCACCCAACCCACCAAGGGGGAGCAAGCATGGAGCGCGAGAAGGCTCTCGAAATGGCCCTGGCCCACATCGACAAGAACTTCGGTAAGGGCTCGATCATGAAGCTGGGCGACAGCACCCACGTCGACATCGGGGCCATCCCCACCGGAGCCATGTCGCTGGACATTGCGCTCGGCATCGGCGGCCTTCCTCGAGGTCGAGTAGTCGAGCTCTACGGGCCGGAGTCCTCCGGTAAGTCGACGCTCGCCCTGCACGTGGTGTCCGAGGCTCAGCGCAACGGCGGTATCTGCGCCTACATCGACGCGGAGCACGCACTCGACCCGGTGTACGCCAGGGCCATCGGCGTGGACATCGATGAGTTGTTGATCTCTCAGCCCGACACGGGTGAGCAGGCCCTCGAGATCGCCGACGTGCTGATCCGCTCGGGCGCGCTCGATGTCATCGTGATCGACTCGGTGGCCGCGCTCACCCCCCGCGCCGAGATCGAAGGGGATATGGGCGACAGCCACATGGGGCTGCAGGCCCGCCTCATGTCCCAGGCCCTGCGCAAGATCACGGCCAACCTGCACCGCTCCAACACCGTCTGCCTCTTCATCAACCAGCTCCGGGAAAAAATCGGAGTCATGTTCGGTTCACCTGAGACGACTCCTGGTGGGCGTGCTCTGAAGTTCTATTCGTCCGTGCGGCTCGACATCCGGCGCATCGAGGCGATCAAGGACGCCGGCGAGGTGAAGGGCAACCGCACCCGAGTGAAGGTCGTCAAGAACAAGGTCGCCTCGCCCTTCAAGCAGGCCGAGTTCGACATCATGTACGGCCAGGGCATCAGCCGCGAGGGCTCGCTCATCGATGTCGGCCTCGACCTCGGCCTCGTCAAGAAGTCAGGTGCTTGGTACACCTACGAGGGCGAGCAGCTCGGCCAGGGCCGGGAGAACGCCAAGACGTTCCTCATCGAGAACCCGGAAGTCACCATCGAGCTACACGAAAAGGTCAAGGTGATGGCCGGCTTGACGAAGGCCGAGGAGACGGTCGACGGGATACCTCCCGCCGAGGAGGCGCCCGCCACGAAGGCCAAGACAAAGGTCTCGGCCAACGGAGCCGCTCCCGACCCCGACGACGAGCCCATCACTCTCGCCTGACACCTGGCCGTAATCTGAAGGGGTGACGGCGGCCCGTAGCTACTTCGTTCGCACTTTCGGGTGCCAAATGAACGAGCACGACTCGGAGCGCATCGCCGGCGTCCTCGAGGCCGATGGGCTGGCTCGCGCCGACTCAGTCGCCGACGCCGATGTCGTGGTTCTCAACACCTGTTGCATTCGGGAGAACGCGGACAACAAGCTCTACGGGACGCTGGGGCATCTCAAGTCCAACAAGGACGCCAAACCGGGCATGCAGATCGCGGTCGCCGGTTGCCTTGCCCAGAAGGACCGCGAGACGGTTCGGAAGCGGGCACCGTGGGTGGACGTGGTCCTCGGCACGCACAACGTGGAGCGGGTCGGCGCCCTCTTGCGGCACGCTGAACTCGAAGGCCCGATCACGGAGATCTGGGAGGAGAGCGACGCTTTCCCGTCGGCCCTGCCAGTGCGCCGTGACGTCTCGCACGCCGCGTGGGTCACGATCCAGATCGGCTGCGACAACAAGTGCGCGTTCTGCATCGTGCCCGCCGTCCGAGGTCGGGAGATCAGCCGCCCCCTCGACGACATCGTCAGCGAGGTCCGCGACTTGGTGGACGCGGGCGTCGTAGAAGTCACGCTGCTGGGGCAGAACGTCAACTCCTACGGGAGGGATCTGACCCGCCGCCGGCCGCTCTTCGCGGAACTGCTGCGGCAGGTCGGCGCGGTCGAAGGAATACGCCGAGTGCGGTTCACCAGCCCGCATCCGAAGGATCTCCGCCCCGAGACGATCGCGGCGATGGCCGACGTACCGACGGTATGTGAGCACCTCCACCTCCCCATGCAGTCCGGGAGCGATCGCGTCCTGGCTGCGATGCATCGCGGGTACACGTCGCGCCGTTACTTGGAGCGCCTCGCGGCGGCTCGGGCCGCGGTGCCCGACCTCGCGGTCACCACCGACATCATCGTCGGCTTCCCCGGGGAGACCGAGAGTGACTTCGCCGCGACCTTGGAAGTCGCGGCCGAGGCGCAGTACGACAGCGCCTACACGTTCATCTATTCGCCGCGGGAGGGCACCGAAGCTGCACTGAGACCCGAGCTGTTCATAGAGCCCGAGGTGATAGCCGAGCGCTTCGAACGCTTGAAGGTCGTGATCGACCGTTCCGGATTGGCTCGTCATGCTGACCGTGTCGGCCGCACGGAGGAGGTCCTCGTCGAAGGCCCCAGCAAGCGCGATCCCGAGGTCATCAGCGGCCGCACGCGCCAGAACAAGTTGGTCCACTTCCCCGCTGCGGGGGCGGCCTTGGGACAGGGCTCGTTCGTGGAGGTTCGCGTCACAAGAGCCGGCCCGCATTACCTGGAGGGCGAACTCGTGACAGTCATGCCTCGAACCTCCGGCGTGCGGCGGCGTATCCCGCTTGCCGTCGGCTGAGATCGACGACATCGGCGCCGGCGAAATCCGGCACCTGGCTCTTGTGGGGCCGACCGCGTCCGGCAAGACCGAAATCGCAATCGCAGTCGCCAAAGAGCTCGGCGATGTGGAGATCGTCGTGGCCGACGCCATGTGTGTCTACCGACGCATGGACATCGGGACCGCGAAGCCGACTCGCGCGCAGCAGGCTGAGGTCCCGCACCATCTCCTCGACCTGGCCGATCCGAGTGAGGACTTCTCCATCGGTCGCCTACAGCGAACGGCGGCCGAAGTCGTTCAACAGATCGAAGCCCGCGAGCGCCGGGCTCTCGTGGTCGGTGGTTCGGGTCTCTATGTCCGAGCGATCGTCGACGGCTACGCGCCGCCGCCGCAATATGCCGAAGCGCGGGCCGAGCTGGAAGAGGAAGCGGACACGGAGCGGCTGCACGCTCGGTTAGCAGAGCTCGACCCGGTAGCGGCCTCTCGCATGGAGCCGAACAACCGGCGGCGTGTCCTGCGCGCCCTCGAGGTCACGGTCGGTAGTGGCACGCCGTTTTCGCAACACGGCGCGGCGGTGTCCGACTATCCCCCCAGCCGATTCCGGCAAGCGGGGATCTGGACTCCCCGAGAGGTCCTCGCACAAAGAATCGAACAGCGTTATGCGGCGCAGATGCAGGAGGGCTTTCTCGACGAAGTTCGGGCCCTGCGCGACCTCGATCCTCCCATGTCCCGCACCGCGGCGCAGGGTTTGGGCTACAGGGAACTGCTGGCGCACCTGGGCGGAGTCACCAGCCTGGAGGACGCTCTCGAGTCCGCGATCTCGCGCACTCGGGCCTTTGCGCGCCGCCAACGGGTGTGGTTCCGCAGAGATCCACGTATTACCTGGCTGGGCAGTTCCGGCGACCCTCAATCTCTGGTGCCCGCACTCCTGGGAGACTGGGAGCGCCAATGAGCACCCTCCACCTCACCAAGCACCACGGCTTGGGCAACGACTTTCTGGTGCTCTTGGATCCGGAAGGCGCCACTGAGGTGACCGCGGACCTAGCTCGAGCACTCTGCGAACGCCGGGAGGGCATAGGTGCCGACGGTCTGCTCCATGTGAGAAAGGCCACCGACGGTGCCGACCTCGAACTGACGGTCTGGAACGCGGACGGGTCTGTCGCCGAGACATCGGGGAACGGCCTGCGCTGCGCCGGGCAGGCCGCGGTCGACGCCGGCCTGGCCGGCCCGGACCTGTTCGTGCGGACCGGCGGCGAGGTCCGATCTCTCACGGCGGAGCCCGAGATCGAGCCCGGCCTGCGTCGCGTGTCGGTGACGATGGGAATCCCCAAAGTCGGCGAGGACGAACCCGAGCTTCTGGCCCGGCTGCTCCACGTTCCCGACGCGTCGCGCGCCGTCCAGGTGGACACGGGCAACCCTCACCTCGTCGTCCTGGTCCGAGACGTCGAGCAACTCGATTCCCATTTGATGGAGCGGATGTCCAGGGCTGTCGTCGGCCATCCCGTCAACTTGGAAGGGATCTCGCCGAAGGGCTCCACCATCGCCATGCGGGTGTGGGAGCGCGGCGTCGGGGAGACGCGCGCCTGCGGCTCAGGCGCGGTCGCCGTCGCCGCGGCCTCTAAGCGCTGGGGGCTGACTGGCGATCAGGTCGAAGTCGCGATGCCCGGCGGGATGGCCATCGTCACTCTGCGCCCAAACGGGGAGGCCGTTCTCACCGGCCCCGCGAAATTCATAGGGCGTATCGAGGTAGATCCGGACAGGATCAGCCCGTGAGTCTGATCGAGAGAACGTTCCGGGAGAAGATCGTGCTGGTTGGTGTGGTCTTCCCGGGGCGCTCGCCGGAGGAGGTCGAGGAGAGCCTCGACGAGCTGGAGCGCCTCGTCTACACGGCTGGCGCCGACGTCGAAGCCCGAATCGTCCAGCGTCGAGACGCTCCGGACCCCGCGACATACGTCGGTAAGGGCAAGGCCGAGGAACTCCACCGCGTCTCGCTGGCCGTCGACTCCGACACCGTCGTCTTCGACGACGAACTCTCGCCGGCCCAGCAGCGCAACCTCGAGAAGATCCTCGGCCGCACCGCCATCGACCGCACCGACGTAATCCTCGACATCTTCGCCCAGACGGCTCGTACCCAGGAAGGCAAGGCCCAGGTCGAGCTCGCGCTCCTACGCCACCGCCTGCCTCGCCTACGCGGCCGCGGGAAGCAGATGTCT
Source organism: Acidimicrobiales bacterium (assembly GCA_035526705.1). GTDB lineage: Bacteria > Actinomycetota > Acidimicrobiia > Acidimicrobiales > JAHWKP01 > JAHWKP01. The sequence goes on from DATLBX010000059.1 coordinate 29,025, forward strand.
CAGCAGGCCGGCGGCGCGACCGCGGGTGGAGCGCGCGCCCCCATCGGTTCGAGGGGCCCCGGTGAAACCCAGCTCGAGGTCGACCGCCGTCGCCTCCAGCGACGGATCACCAAGCTCGAAGGCGATCTCAAGAACCTGACCAAGACACGCCGCACGCAGCGAAGGGCCCGCCATCGTTCCGGTCTGCCGATGGTCTCGCTTGTCGGGTACACGAATGCCGGCAAGTCGTCGCTCCTCAACCAGCTCACCGACGCAGAGGTGTTCGTCGCGGACCGGCTCTTCGCCACCCTCGACCCGCGTACCCGCCGCCTGCAATTGCCGGGCGGAGAGGCACTGCTGCTCTCCGACACCGTGGGATTCGTCCGGAAGCTTCCTCACGACCTCGTCGAGGCCTTCCGCTCCACGCTCGAGGTCGCTTCCGAAGCCGACCTGCTGGTCCACGTCGTCGACGCGTCGGCGGCGGAGCCGGTCGAACAGATCCGCGCCGTGCGCGAAGTGCTGGATGAGATCGGGGCGTCGCATGTTCCCGAGCTCCTCGCCTTCAACAAGGCGGACCTCACGCCCCTCGAGGCCAAGCGACTCGTGGCAGCCAATCCAGGTTCGGTTGCCATCTCGGCCGAAACCGGTGACGGAATCGAGGAGCTGCTGACGGTTCTGGGCGACCGCCTCCGCGCCCTACGACCGGTCGCGGAGTTCCTCGTGCCCTACGAGCGCGGTGACGTCCTCGCCGCCATTCACCGCGATGGCGAGGTTGTCAGCGAGGCCCACGAGGACGGCGGCACCCGCATTCGCGCTCGACTCGGACCCACCCGCGCTTCGGCCTATCAGGAGTTCGCGGTCGCGTCGTGAGTGCAAGCTCAGTTCTGCCGCCATATCCGCACTCCACTCTGGGCGAACTGCACGAGCTCGCCAAACAGCACGGCGAGGTCATCGATCTCTCGATCGGGACGCCCTGCGATCCGCCGCCCGCCAAAGTGCTCGAGATCCTCGGATCTTCCGGGGCAGAGCGCGGGTACCCGCCGTCGCCAGGCACTGCCCGCTTCCGAGAAGCGGCCGCCGCGTGGATGGAGCGGCGCTTCTCCGTGGCGGTCGAGGCCGCCAACGTCGCCGCGTGCGTCGGCACGAAGGAGCTCGTCGCCGGCCTGCCCTCATGGCTCCGCCTGCTCCGCCCCGAGCGCGCGTTGGTGTTGCACCCCAAGCTGGCGTACCCGAGCTACGCCATGGGTGCGTTCCTGGCGGGGGCCGAGGCCACCCCCTTCTCCGACCAGACGAGCGCCTTGTGCAGATGGGTCAACAGCCCGTCCAACCCGACCGGAGAGCTCGACGACCTCGAAGGCGCGGCACGGTGGGCGACGGGCAACGACACCCCCGTCCTATCGGACGAGTGTTACGCGGAGCTCACGTGGGACGGCCCGCCGCGGACGATTCTGGAACACGGGGGTGACTCGGTCCTCGCGGTGCATTCCCTGTCGAAGCGGTCCAACCTCGCGGGCCTGCGCGCCGGCTTCTTCACCGGCGACGCCGTTCTCATGGAGCACCTCGTCGAAGTCCGACGTCACGCGGGACTGATGGTGCCGGGGCCCGTCCAGGAAGCGGCGGCGGCCGCGTTGGACGACGACGACCACGCCGCGACGCAGGCCGACCGCTACCGATCTCGTCTCGAACGTTGCGCCGCGGCCTTGCGCGACTGGGGCCTGTCCGACGCGCCGCTTCCCGCCGGCGGCATCTATCTGTGGGTGCAGTCACCCGACGGAGACGGCTGGAACCTGGCGCGCCGCCTGGCGGAGCAGGCCGGGGCTGTCGTTGCTCCGGGCTCGCTCTACGGCGAAGCCGGCGCGGCTCACGTCCGCATCGCGATGACAACTCCCGACGCCAAACTCGATCTCGTGCTGTCCCGTCTCGCGCTGTCGTCGTTCTAGCTACTAGTAGAAACGTCGGATGGGTCTTGAGGAACAGATAGGCGAACTTTGGGAGCGGCGAGCTGAGCTCGGCCCGGCTGACGGCGCCGCCCGCGAAGTCGTGCAGGAAGCCATCGGCTTGCTGGACCGAGGCGAAGCGCGGGTCGCCGAGCCCCGCGACGGCGAGTGGGTGATCAACGAGTGGTTGCGCCAAGCGATAAATCTCTTGTTTCCCCTGTCGGGCATGGACACTGTCGAGGCCGGACCCTTCGAGTTCCGGGACAAGATTCCGCTGAAGCGCAATTACGACGCGCAGGGCGTGCGCGTCGTGCCCGGCGCGTCCGCCCGTTGGGGGTCGCACCTCGAGCCTGGCGTCATCCTCATGCCGAGCTACGTGAACATCGGCGCGTGGGTGGGGTCGGGAACGATGGTCGACACGTGGGCGACCGTCGGATCCTGCGCGCAGATCGGGCGCAACGTCCACCTCAGCGGCGGGGTCGGGATCGGCGGCGTGCTCGAGCCACCGGGCGCGAACCCCGTCATCGTCGAGGACGACTGCATCATCGGCAGTCGCTGCATGATCGTCGACGGGGCTCGCGTCGGACAGGGATCGTTTCTCGGTGCGGGTGTGGTGCTCAGCCCGTCCATCCCCGTCATCGACGCGGCGACTGGCGACGAGGTGGGCAGGGGAGTGGTGCCGCCCTGGTCGCTGGTCGTCCAGGCCACCCGGCCCCGTCAATTCGCCGGCGGGCTCTTCGGGTTGGCGTGCGCCCTCATCATTCGCCACCTGCCAGAGGGACAGCGGCACGACAAGGGCGAGTTGAACGCCATCCTCCGCGAGCACGGAGCGACGGGGTGACCGCTCCAGATCTTCTGGCCCGCACCGCCGAACTGGTGGACATCGCGTCGGTAAGTCATAACGAGACCGCGTTGGCGGACCATGTCGAGCGCGTGCTTCGCGCTACGACTCTCGACGTCGAGCGCGTCGGAGACAACGTCGTAGCTCGCACGTCGCTCGGCCGTAGCCAGCGGCTCCTTCTGGCCGGGCACCTCGACACCGTCCCCCCCAACGGCAATGACGTCGCGAAGCTCGACGGCGACGTTCTTTGGGGCCTCGGGTCTGCCGACATGAAGGGCGGCCTCGCGGTCATGCTCGAACTGGCAAGCCGCGCGACGGAACCCGCGGTGGATCTGTCGTACGTCTTTTACGTCTGCGAGGAAGTCGAGCAGGAGCACAACGGTCTTGTCCACCTCCTCCGCGAGCGGCCTGATCTCGTCCGGGCCGACGCGGCGATTCTGGGCGAGCCCACCGGCGCGGTCGTGGAGGCCGGCTGCCAGGGGACCGCCCGCTTCGAGGTCTTGGTGAACGGTCAGCGCGCCCATACCGCGCGCCCCTGGATGGGTCGCAACGCAATCCACCGGCTCGCGCCGGTTCTCGAACGGACCGCCGGTTACGTCGCCCGCGAGCCGGAGATCGACGGCTGCCGTTTCAAGGAGTCGCTCCAGGCTGTCTCGGTCGAGGGCTTCGTCGCGTTCAATGTCGTCCCTGATCGTGCTCGGGTCGTGCTGAATCATCGCTTCGCCCCGGATCGCACCGTGGACGAGGCAATGGCCGGAGTGCGCCAGTTGCTCGGCGACTCGATCACAGAGTCCGATGGCGACCGGCTGTCGCTGCTCGATCAGTCTGCCGCCGCGCCGCCTTCTCTCGGGCACCCATTGCTGAAGGAACTGGTTTCCTCCACAGGGCAGGCCCCCAGAGCCAAGCTCGGGTGGACCGACGTTTCATTCTTTTCGCAACACGGCGTGCCTGCCACGAACTTCGGCCCCGGCGATCCGAATGTGGCGCACACCGCGGAAGAGAGAGTGCCGCGGGACCAGCTGGATGCTTGCTACGCCGCCCTGTCGAACCTGGTGGGCGGCTAGCGGCTCAGGAGTTGAGCGGCGGCGTCGGGTGGAGCGTGCGGCGGCGCAGCGCCCAGGTGATCGTGCCGCTGCCGACGAGAAGAAGGAAAGCGACGAGCGGCAGGAGTGGAGTTCGACCCGGCATCTCTTCCGGATCAGCGGCGGCCGACAGGCCACCGACCACATCGCCGGGCGCGCCCGATGCCGTAGCGCTGCCGTCCTGTGCCCCCTCGGCTGGCACTTCGGCGCCCGCCGCCGTGCCCAACGCCCCAGATGCAGACGGCGGGCTCTGGCTATCACCGGGATTGTTCGTCCCGGGCGGAGCCACCGTTCCTGGCGGGGCTGCCGGCGTGTTGCCGCCGCCGCCATTGCTCTGGCCGCCCGCCGCGCTCGTGGGAGTGCCCTGACCCCCGGCGGCGCCGGCCCGATCGGCCGCGAGGCCACGAACTGACTTGCCTGCATGGAGCACGCCTACTCCGTAGACACGGTCTCGGCCGGTTACTCCCGCGTCGTTGGCGCTGGACAGCAGGCGGTCGACCGTCTGTTGCGGCGTCTGGCCGAGGCCGCGAAGGATCGCGGCGGCTCCGGCGACGTGCGCGGCGGCTTGGATGTCGCCGGAGTCATACAGATACCGCCCGTATTCGCGCGTCTCTCCCAGCCCATCCTGACGGGTGCCCGGCAGGTAGGTCGAGAAGATGTCGTCTTCGGTGCCGGTGCCTGAACCGCCGGGTGCGGCGATCCCCCACTTGGCGGAGCCCACCCCGTTGCTCTGGGGGGAGGTGTTGCCCGATCGGGTCACCCCGGCCACAACCAGTGCCGGGGCATCGGAGAAGGCGTTCGACCGCACGAAACTGTGGTCCGCCCCTATGACGGGCACGATCCCCGCCGCCCAGGCGTCTCGAATCGCGTCCTCGAAGTTGAAGCCGCCGTCCGCGAGGACGATTCCCTCGTCGAGGTTGACCACCATCACGTCGACCTTCTTCTCGATCGCCAGGCGGATGCCCTCGATCACGTTGACCTCGAAGCCGTCCCCGTCGGAATCCAGCACCTTGATCGGCAGGATCTTGGCTTCATACGCGATGCCCGCCACGCCTGTGCCGTTGTTGGTGGAGGCGGCGATGATCCCGGCGACGTGGGTGCCTTCGCCCCGGTCGTCCTGAGGGCTCGGTTCGTCGCCATGGGTGTCCCGGCCGCCGGAGAGCAGTCGGCCGGTGAGGTCCTCGTGCACCAGGTCGACGCCGGTGTCGAGCACCGCGACCGAGGCGTTACGGCCCCGCCCTATCGCCCAGGCGTCCTGGACGCCGATTTGGGAGAGCGCCCACTGGAACTCGAAGCCCGGGTCGTCGGGGCCACTCTGAGCGCGCGCCGGCGCGCCATTCAGCCCGGCGCTGATCAGCAGAAACGCGATCAGGCACGCAAACCCCCGCCGCCCTAGTCCCACTCGACGCCCATTGTTACCTAAAAAATCCCCAACTCACAGCCTCCGAAGAACGGTTACCACCTTTCCGTATATTTCGACTTCGGAGGCGTGAAACTCAAGTGGTTCGTACGACGAATTAGCTGGGGTCAGGGTTATCCGGTTGCCCCGACGGCTGAAGTACTTCACGGTTGCCTCGCCGCCTGGGATGCCGGCCACGACGATGTCGCCCTTCGACACCTCGCCGCCCTGGCGGACGACCACCAGGTCGCCCTGGAGGATTCCGGCCTCGATCATCGAGTCGCCCCGAACCCGCACCATGAACATCTGTCCACCGGTGCCGCCGGTGAGGTCGTCCGCGACAGGAATCAGTTCCTCGACGTTCTCCTCGGCGAGCACATCGGTGCCGGCGGCCACGTCACCAACGAGCGGCACGTGGTGGACGGGCCGGCGCTCGATGGCCGCGCCCGACCCGGGGTCCCACCGGACCTCGATGGCTCTGGGCTTGGTGGGGTCGCGGCGGAGGAACCCCGCCTCCTGAAGGGTCCGCAGATGGCTGTGGACGGTCGAGGAAGAGGCCAGGCCGACGGCTTGGCCGATCTCCCGCACGGAAGGCGGAAAGCCCCTCACCCGCTGCTGTTCGGCGATGAATTCGAGGATCTCGCGGCGCTTGGCGGTGAGGGCTTCGGTCATGCGGCCACCGTACCGATCCGGTCGCCAGTATGCAAACATTCGTTCTTGACATCGAACCGGTGTTCTGGTGAACTATAGAACATGCGTTCTGTCACCAGCCCTCGTCAGAGTGGGGGCATGCGACCGAATCCCACGAGAATCAGGGGCCTGGTTCTCAGCGCTCTCTTCGCCACCACCGTCTGGTGGGCGGCTCAACCCGGCGGTCTCGGCGGGACGGAGGGTGGTCCCCTCACCACCCCCCGCCCCGCCGCCGTCTCCTCCGGGCCGGTTGTTTCCCGAACAGTGGAGCCCGGCGACACTCTCTGGTCGATCGCCCGCAGCGTTCAACCCAAGGGCGACGTGCGCCCGCTGGTGGACCGCATCCTGTCGAGCCGCGGCGGAAGTCCACTTCAGGTAGGCGAGGAGATCACCGTCCCCACCGCACCCTGACGACCGCTTCCCCGGTCTTGCGCACCAGGGGATCCGGTCAGAATGATCAGGATGAGGTGCCCCTGGTGCACGGGTCTCGACGACAAGGTCGTCGACTCGCGTTCGTCGGAGGAGGGGGCCGCGACTCGCCGGCGTCGCGAGTGTCTGACATGTGGCCGCAGGTTCACGACCTATGAGCGGGTGGAGGAACTTCCTCTGGTCGTTATCAAACGATCGGGAGAACGCCAGCCCTTCGACCTCGCCAAGCTGGTGCGCGGCCTGGAGGCCGCGGCCAAGAACCGGCCGATCGAACCCGAGGGACTCGAGTCGATCGCGTCCGATGTCGAGGAGGCGGCTCGGATGGAGGGCCCGGAGGTAACCAGCGAATGGATCGGAGGCCTGGTGCTCGAACGCCTCAGAGCGGTGGACGAAGTCGCCTACATCCGCTTCGCCAGCGTGCACAAGAGTTTCGAGGACGCCGAGGACTTCGAACGCGAAATGGGTGAGCTGAAGGACGAGCCCACGTGACCGCCTTGCGAGTGGGCTTGCTCACCGGCGGAGGTGACTGTCCCGGCTTGAACGCAGTCATTCGCGCTGTGGTACGCAAGGGAGAGCGCGATCACGGCGACGAAATGGTGGGCTTCGTCGACGGCTGGAAGGGCGTCATCGAGAACCGCACACTTCCGCTCGACGTGGAGCGCTGTCGCGGCATCCTCCCGAAGGGCGGCACGATCCTCGGGAGCTCCCGGACCAACCCCTACAAGGTCGACGGCGGTGTCGACGCCGTCCAGGCGACCCTTCAGTCAGAAAAGATCGATGCACTCGTGGCAATCGGCGGCGAGGACACTCTCGGCGTAGCCCGCAAGCTGGCCGACTCGGGGGTGGCGGTGGTCGGCGTCCCCAAGACCATCGACAACGACCTGTCGGCCACCGAAGTCACGTTCGGCTTTCACACCGCGGTTCAGATCGCGACCGACGCCATCGACCGCCTCCACACCACGGCTGAATCCCACGACCGGGTGATGGTCGTCGAAGTCATGGGTCGTCACGCCGGCTGGATCGCGACCACCGCGGGCATCGCCGGCGGGGCGGCGGAGATCATGGTTCCCGAGGAGCCTTTCGACATTCAAGCGGTCGCCGACCGGCTGCGTGCCCGGCACGAGAAGGGCCGTTTTGCGTCGATCGTCGTCGTTGCCGAGGGCGCCACTCCGGTCGAGGGCTCGGAGGCGGAGGGCTCCGGGTCCCCGCCGGCGATGGTGCTGCAGTCGCGCGAGACCGACGCGTTCGGTCACGTTCGGCTCGGCGGGATCGGCAATTTGGTGGCGGAGGAGATCGAGAAACGTACGGGCTTCGAAACCCGGGTGACGATCCTCGGCCACGTTCAGCGGGGTGGCACTCCTACGGCTTTCGACCGAGTGTTGGCCACCAGATTCGGCGTTGCCGCTATCGACGCAGTGCACGAGGGCGCCTTCGGATCGATGGTGGCACTCCGCGCCGGCGAGATCATTCGAGTGCCTTTGGCTGAAGCGGTCACAGAGCTCAAGACCATCGACTTCCGCCTCCTCGACGTCGCCCGGGTTTTCTCGGGCTAGATCACCAGCGGCCGGACAGGCCCCTCAAACCGGCGACCGCCTCGGTCACGCGGGCGCGAGTGGCCTTCGATGTGTCCTCGGGGAGTTGCTCAGCCAGGTGGAACTCGGCGCTGTCGATCTCTGCTGATCCGCCGGGTGTGCCGGTCCACGATCCGGCCGGTGCGATGAACGCGGCGAGGAAGGCGGCCTGATTTCCTTCGCGACCGGTGTACACGCCGAGCAGTTCGAGCTTGGCGGGATCGTCGACGACGAGTGAGGTTTCCTCGCGGAGCTCACGCGCCGCGCATTCGGCGAACGTTTCCGAGCGCTTGACCCCGCCGCCGGGAAGCCGGAGCGCGGCACGGTCGTAGCTGTGACGCACCAGGAGCACGCCGCCCCGATCGTCGAGGACGATGATCTGCGCACCGATGGTCCGCGGCCGGAGGATGAACCACACGATCCGTCGGAGGACGGCGGCCACGCGTACCGCGTTCCGGAGGTTCAGGGGCTGCTTCACTCCGGCCTCGGTCCCGCGAGCTGCTCCGCGGCGCCGACGAGGTTGAACAGCTCTACGGCGATGCCGGGCGCGGCCGCCATGACGAGGCCCCACACGGCTGTCGGACTGGGCCGGAAGATCGAAGCGCCCGCTTCGGCGGCGATGAGCGCTCCGGCCGCGTGGTCCCAAGGGGCCAAGCCGCGCTCGACATGCGCGTCAAGGCGTCCGGTCGCCACCCAGCACAGGTCGAGGGCGGCGGAGCCGACGCGTCGGATGTCGCGCACCCGCGGCAGCAGGTGCGAAACAACCGCGGCTTGCCACTCCCGTTGGTCGGAGCGGTAGCTGAATCCCGTCCCGACCAACGCCTGTGCGAGATCCGATGCCGTCGTGGGTTGAATGCGCTCGCCATCGAGATCCGCCCCGCCGCCTCGGACGGCGGAAAAGGTTTCGCCGCGACTCGGGTCATGCACGCATCCGACGAAGGGACCCGACTCGTCCTCCACCCCAACTGAAACGCAGAACGCGTCGAACCCGTAGACGAAGTTCGTAGTCCCGTCCAGCGGGTCGACAATCCAACGGCGGCCCGATGTGCCTTCGGTGGACGCTCCCTCTTCGCCGACGATGCCGTCGTCCGGAAACGACTCTGCGATCAGGCCGACGATCAACTTCTCCGCGGCCCGATCCGCGTCGGACACAAGGTCGGTGTTGCTCGTCTTGGTCATGACCCCCGACACGCCGCGCCGGCGGTGTTCCATGAGGAGTTCTCCGCCGCGGCGTGCCGCGTCGATCGCGACCTCCAGCACTGCTTCAGCGGACATCTCCACGGTTTAGCTTGTGGCGGATGCCGCCCCCGATCATCGACTTGCGGTCGGACACCGTCACTCAGCCGACGCCTGAGATGCGGGAGGCGATGGCGACTGCCGTTGTGGGTGACGCGATCTACGGAGAAGACCCCACCGTCAACCGCTTGGAAGCGATGTTCGCGGCGCGGGTGGGCAAGGAAGCAGCGATATATGTCCCGTCCGGAACGATGGCCAACCAGATCGCGATCCGCTTACACGCGGCGGCCGGTTCGTTGGTTGTCGCGCCGCGTCGGGCCCACGTCGTCGTGTGGGAAGCCGGAGCGGCGGCGCTCAATGCCGGGGTTCAGTTTCTATTGGCGGACGACGAGAACGGCGAGATGGATCCCTCGGTGGTCGATTGGGCGATCGAGGCCGCGGTTCAGCACCAGCCGGAACCGCAGCTCCTTTGTCTCGAAAACACCCACATGCCGGCTTCCGGTCACCCATGGCAGATCCGGCAGATGGAGGCGGTCGTCGCTCGCGCCCGGGCCGGTGGGATGAAAGTCCATCTCGACGGCGCCCGCTTGTTCAACGCAGAGGTCGCGACCGGTACGCCCGCCGCGACCTACGCGGGCTTGGCCGACACCGTCATGTGCTGCTTGTCCAAGGGCTTGTGCGCGCCCGTTGGATCCGTGCTCGCGGGGTCGACGGACCTAATGGCACGCGCCCGGGTGGAGCGGCAGCGGTTGGGTGGTGGCATGCGCCAAGCCGGCGTGATCGCGGCGGCGGGCATCGTCGCGCTGGAGCAGATGATCGACCGGCTTCGTGATGATCACGTCCGCGCCCGGCGCTTGGCCGAGGCGGTGGCGGAGCGCTGGCCGGATTTCGGGAATCCTGAACAGGTCCAGACCAACATCGTCTCCTGGCGGCATCCCGACATGGAATCGGTCCTCGGCCACCTCCAGTCGGAAGGAATTCGCGCCAGCACCATCGGTCCGGGGGTGCTTCGGCTGGTGACCCACCACGACATCGATGACGACGGGGTGGAGCGCGCCGCGAAGGCCATCTCCACCGCGCCCTGACGTTGCTCCACACCGAGGCTCCGAGCTCCGCGGTCGCGGTTTTCGCCCACCCCGACGACACTGAGTCGGCGTGCGGCGGCACGCTGGCGCGCTGGGCCGCCAACGGCACAGACATCGCGGTAGTCATCTGTTGCAGCGGCGACAAGGGCTCGTCTGACGCGAAGGCCAAGCCGGCCGCCTTGGCGAAGCGCCGGGCGAAGGAGGCCGCAGCCGCGATGGCCAAGCTCGGGCTGGAGCCGCCGGTGAATCTCGGGCACCCCGACGGGACGATCGACTCCGATCGGAGGGAGGAGATCCGTGGGGCCGTGGTCGAGCTCATTCGCCGGATGAGCGCCGCGGTGGTGGTGTGTCCCGACCCCACCGCCGTCTTGTTCGGACAGCACTATGTCAACCATCGCGACCACCGGGAGGTGGGCTGGGCTGTCCTCGACGCGGCGGCCCACGAGGCCGGACTCCCGCACTACTGGCCCGATCGGGGCCCTTCCCACCAGGCCTCGGAGCTGTGGCTGGCCGGCACACTGGAACCAGACACGTGGGTCGATATCTCGGACACACTCGAGACCAAGGCTCGTGCCCTCATGTGTCACGAATCCCAGCTGGACGAACCGGGGGAGTGGTTACGGCGGATGGTCGAGCGGCGCGCCGAGTCCGACGGGAAGGCGGCGGGCGTGCGTTACGCCGAAGGCTTTCGTCGCCTCCTGCTCGGGTGACCTCCGGCGCTCCACCGCATGGACGCGTCTGGGTCGTCGCCCACCGAGGCGCCTCCTGGGACGCACCCGAGCACACGCATTTCGCCTACGAACGCGCCGTCACCGACGGTACGGATTTCCTGGAGGCCGACCTTTGGCAAGCCCGAGACGGCGCACTCGTCATTATCCATGACGAGACGGTGGACCGCACTTCGAGCGGTACCGGCGCGGTCGCCGCACTGACGACCGCGGAGCTGCGCCTCCTCGATTTCGGCAGTTGGTTCAACGCGGCATATCCCGAGCGGGCCCGCCCGGAATTCGCGGGGGCGGGGGTCGTGCTCTTCGAGGAGATGCTCGAGAAATACCGCGACGCGGACCCCGGACTTCGGTTCCACGTGGAGACCAAGCACGCCTATATCCGGGGGGGCGAGGCGGGTGCGATCGACCCCGCCATGGAGCATGAGCTGGTGCGAGTGCTCACCAAGTACGACCTGATCGACAACGGCAGGGTATTGATCCAGAGCTTCTGGCCGCGCAGCCTCGCCCTCGTGTCGGAGTTGACCGACGACGCCCTGGGAACCGCGCTCCTGTGTCCCGGTCCCGGGCCTGAGGACTTACCCGCGGCGGTGGACGTCGCCGCGCCCAACCATGTCGCGCTGCTGGCGGATCTCGACTATGTGGACCGGATGCACGCGCTGGGCAGGGAGGTGCACACATGGACGGTCGACGACCCCGAAGTCATGCGCACGCTGGTAGAGGCCGGCGTCGACGGCATCTTCACGAACCGGCCGAAGGTCCTCCGGCAGCTTCTGGAGGAAGAGTTCCCTGAACGGGCTGGGGCCGACCGGGGCCGGCGCGCCACTCCGCCATAGCCCGCAGCGCGAGGACGGCCACCACTGCGATGCCGCCCGCGCCGAATGCCGCACCGATGAGCGCTCCAATGCCCCGCGGGAGCGTGCAGTCACCGGTGCATCCGATACCGGCGAAGCCGGCGCCGATGAGAGCCCCGAGCAATCCGGACAGCACGATGGCGGCGAAGGCGACTACGCGGGCGCCCACGGAGGGGATGGCCGACACTCTGTCCTCGGGCACGGCGAAGATGGTAGGGACGATGGACTCCTCCGATTTCTCTGGCGGCCGGACACCCGTCCGCACGATCCTGCACCTGGACATGGACGCGTTCTTCGCGTCTGTCGAGGTCCTGCGAGATCCGACGCTTCGGGGGAAGCCCGTGATCGTGGGCGGCGACGGGGCCCGCGGCGTCGTGGCGGCTTGCACCTACGAAGCCCGGGCGTACGGGGTTCACTCCGCCATGCCCTCGGTCCGTGCGAAGCGCATGTGCCCCCGCGCCGTATTCATCGGCGGCGACTTCAGTCGGTACATCGAGGTGAGCCGGAAGCTCCACGCGATATTGGGCGAGTTCACCCCGCTGGTCGAGGGAATCTCGTTGGACGAGGCCTTCATGGACGTCAGCGGGGCGGGACGGCTGTTCGGGTCCGGCGAGGAGATCGGCCACGAACTTCGCCGCCGGGTACAGGCGGACCTGGGGCTCTCCTGCTCGGTCGGGGTGGCGCCCGTGAAGATGGTGGCGAAGTTGGCTTCGGAGGCGGCCAAACCGCGCGCCACCCTCGTCCGGGGCCGCCCCGTGATCGAGCCGGGCAAGGGCGTCTTCGTGGTGAACCCGGGAACCGAACTCGACTTCCTCTGGCCCCTCCCTCTTCGGGCGTTGTGGGGCATCGGGCCCGCGACGGAGAAGCGACTGAGTGACCTCGGCGCGCATACCGTCGGCGACCTGGCGCGGCTGCCCGTCGAGGTTGTCGTGGCGCGGGTCGGCGAGGCATCAGGACGTCATTTGCACGAGCTGGCTTGGGCGCGCGACCCGCGTGAGGTCGTACCCGAACACGGGGCCAAGTCCGTCGGTCATGAGCAGACCTACGCGACCGACCTCACCGACCGCGATCGGCTCAACACCGAGGTTGTCCGGCTGGCCGACGGGGTAGCAGCCCGGCTGGGCGAGAGCGGACTGGCGGGCCGGACCGTGACCCTGAAGGTCAGGTTCGCGGACTTCCGCACCATCACCCGGTCCGCGACGGAAAAGACTCCCCTCGTCGGGGGGCCGCAGATCGCGCGGATTGCCAAGCGGCTGCTCGCCGCGGTGGAACCGGGGCCGGGCATCCGGCTCTTGGGGGTGAGCATGAGCAACCTCGTCGAGGGGGCGCAGTTGTCCTTCGAGGACGCGTCTGCTGATGCGACCATCAGCCCTGCGGTCGACGAAGTGCGACGCCGATTCGGGTCCGACGCGATCGGGCCCGCGTCGCTCGTGGAATCCGGGAAGGTCGGAGTCCTGCGCCGGGGCGACCAGCAGTGGGGACCGGGTAGAAAGTCATCCCCGGCAGGCCATGAACCAACGGTCCCGCCCGAGGTGGGTGCCGAAGAGCAAGGCGGTATGGTGGGAGACGACAACCCAAACAGAGGGCGGAGGGGTTAGCGGTGCCGCTTTCCGAAGAAGAGCAGCGGGTACTCCGCGAGATAGAGCGCAGTTTCTACGAGAGCGATCCTGAGTTCGCGCGGCAGGTTTCCTCCAAGACCCTCTACAAGCACGCCGGACGTAACCTTCGGTGGGCAGCGCTTGGCTTCGTGGCCGGGCTGGTCCTGCTCGTTACCTCGTTTGCTTCCTACCTGTTTCTCGGTATTGCGGGGTTCCTGGCGATGCTCTTTTCGGCCCTCATCTTCGAGCGCAACCTGCGCGCCATGGGCAAGGCCGGACTGCGCTCCATCTCGGACACGGTCCGCGCCCGTGGCGGGGTAACCGGCCCCCTCGGCGATGCCCGCCGCCGCTTCCGTCAGCGCTTCGACAGGTAGCGCCCCCTCGAGTAGCTAGGGGCGGGGGTCGAGGGCCCGCTTGAGTTTGGCGCCGCGTGTCGCCTGATTCCAGACCGACCGCTCGACGATTTCCGCGGCGTCGACCGCGGAGGGAACCGCACCAGTCGGGACGACCTCGGAGTAGCTCGCGCTAGTCGCGTCCGAGGCCAACCGTTGCAGGGCTTGACGCGCGTCTGGCGGAACCGATCCGCCGGCGCGGGCCGCGTGCTCGACCAGGGTCTCCGACGGGCGGCGGCGCGCTCGAGCGACCCGCAGCGACTCGTCGGCCTCCGTCCAGGCGACCAGAACCCTGTCCGCCGCGGTGCGAGCCGCGGAGCGTCTGCGGCGACGGCGGGCCCGGCGCAGTAGCGGAACGGCCACAAGCCAGAGTCCCATGATGGCCGCGGCGCCCAGCAGGACAAGCAGGATCCTCGAGAGGCTTCGGGCCAGGCCGGCCCCCGCACCTGGTTCCTCGTTCGGAACTTCCGTCGTGGTCGTCGATTCGGCCGCGGGCGGTTGCGTGCCCGCGGTCTCGGACGGGACCTGCGTGGTGGCGGGAATCTGGCCTTGGCCGCCGCTCGTCTCCTGCGCCTCGGCTACTCCGGTGTAGGACTCCGCGCCAGGCGCCCCTCGGCCCGGGGTCGGCTCGAACAGGACCCATCCCGCGCCCTGGATGAACACCTCCGGCCACGCGTGAGCGTGAATGCCCTTGACCCTGTATACGCCCGCGGCTTGATCGAAGTCGCCCGGAGTGAATCCGACGGCCACTCGCGAGGGCAGACCGACCAAGCGGGCGAGCACCGCGTATGAGCCGGCGAACTGCTCGCAGTAACCGCGCTTGGTGGAGAACAGAAAGTTGGACAGCGCCTGCCGACCGTGCCCCTGGTCGATGTTGATGTCGTACTGATAGTTGTCCCGTAGGTAGTCCTGCAGGGCCAAGGCGCGCGTGAAGGGGCTCTGCGCGTCGGCCGCGGCGACAATGTCGCGAGCCAGCTGTTGAACCTCTGCGGGGATGCCGTCAGGAAGTTCGAGGTGGCTCCTGAGTGATGCCGGGGCGAGGGCCTCACCGATCGATAGCTCGGCGCGTGTGAACGACGGACGCGCCGAGCGCACTGTGTAGTTGAGACCGTCGGACGTTGGGAACTTGCTGATAGCGCTGCCGGACTCGGCGTTGTAGCTGACTCCTTCCACGCCCTCGATCTCCAGAGGCTGGTACGCCGCGGGGAGCCAGATGCTGGCGAGCTCCTTGATCGAGTACTCCTGGACGATGTCCTGGGCGGCGCGGGCCCGCGGGCCGACGCGCTCAAGCTCACGGCCGGACTTGCGGTAGCTGTCGTTCGACGACCAGATTTGCCCGTCGAAGGTGTCCAGTGCGGTCAACCGCCAATAGGCCTTCTGATTGTTGGTCTTGACGGTGAACGCTTCGCGATCGGAACGTTCCGTGAGACGGCCGCGAATGTCGACCAGCGGGCTGATGGTCGTCCGCTTGCCGGGACCCGTGTCGCTCTCGTCACGCACTCCGATGAGCGGCGGGTCGTTGGCACCGGGCAGCCGCGGCCCTACAAACAGCGCAGCTCCGACTGCCAGGGCCGTCAACATGGCGGCACCGGACAAGAGGGGCGCCACCGACATGGCGGCGGGCGCGCCCTGCGTGCCGCCCGCCGTCGACGCCCGAGATCCGAGCCACGGAGTCGAACTGACGCGCACCCGCGCCCAGTGGGTGCACACGACCCCGAGAATGGCGACGACCTGGGCACCGATCACCCACCACTGCCAGCGGTCGGAGCCCAGCAGCGAGGTGAAGACGAACAGACCGAATGCGGGAACCACGGATTCCCAGGTCGATCGCACCCGGAATGCGGCCCAGTCGGCCATCAGCGCGACGAGGCCGACCCCTAAGACGGCACCGAGGACGAAGCCGCCAGCAGGCTCCACTGGCGCGACGACTTGTCCGAACTTCTGGTTGGCGTCGGTGAGGGCGCCGATCGCCGCGTCGAGAGTTCCCTTCCACGGGATGCCCGCTGCGGTCGACTCAGGTAACACGGTCCATGCGGCGACGAGAAGCAGCGCGCCGAACGAGATGGGCAGCGTGAGGATCCCCCCGATTCCCAACCGGCGACAGGCCCATGCGGATCCGTGGACCGCGACCGCAGCGGCCAGCACCGGTACGACGAACGAGGAGTTCGAGAAGAGCCTCCCCATCCCGAGAGCGGTGACCACGGTGAGGAGGGCCAGCGCGAGCGTGGCGACGTCGTCCTGCGCGGCGGCCGGAACCACGCGCCGAAGCACCGGGTTTTCGCGAGCGGCCGTCACCGGGTCACCTGAACGCGGCCCGGCGGCCGGCCATGACCCGGTTCCACGCCTCCGCGAACGGGACCTCTGCCGTCACACGCACCAGTCTCGCCCCGCCGGCCGCCTTTCCGGTCGCGGCCTTGCGCCGGCCGGCCTCCGCCGCGGCCGCGGCCCACCGGTCGTATGAGCTCCGTTCGAAAAGGACTATCGACACGTGGCCGAAGCGGCCGCCGAGCCGTCCGGGTGCGGCCAGGTCCTTGTCGCCGGCGCGGTCGGTCGTTATCAACGCCAGCGCGCCTGCGGTAGCGCCGCGACGCAGGCCGCCGAGCACACCGGCCATGTTCCCGTCGTCGAGACCGACCACGGCGAGTCGCTCGAGGATGGCTTCCGTGTGGCCGCGACCGGAGCCGAATCCGGTGTCGTACCCGGCGGTCGTGACCAGTCGAAGTAGAGCGCGGTGGTGCCAGGAGGCGGTGATGATGCTCGCCGCGGCAGAGACTGCGAGCTCGAGCGACTCCGCAGTGTGCACGCCGCGGCGCAGGTCGAGCACAACCGTGGCCCGCCCCTGCCACGGCATCTCGTCCTGCCGGATCATGAGCTCGCCGAGCTTCGCCGTCGACTTCCAATGCACGCGGCGCAGGTCGTCGCCCAGTTCGTAGGCGCGGAGGGCGTAGAGCTCGTCGCCGGCGGGGCCCAGCGTCGTGGGGTGGTCGGTCCCGGCGAGCGGGTCTTGACCCATTGTGTAGGGCAAAGGGGTTATGTCGTCGACGCGCGGATACACGGTGAGATCCCTTACCGCCGCCGCTTCTTCGCGCCATCCCGCCAAGCCGAACGCATCGCTGCGTTCGAGAACGAGAGGGCCGAGCGAATAGACACCCCGCTTCTCCGCCGGAAGCAGGTAGGCGCCATGTCGCCTATCGGCAGGTGCCAGTGGGGCGAGAAGAAAGCGGGCCTCCCGCTCTCCGAAGGGGTCGATCGCCGTCAAGGGGCTGGTGCGACGCGACCCTTGATTTCGGATGGTGAGCTCGACGCGGCTCGATGTTCCCGCATGAACCCGCGGCGGCCGTAGCTCTCGGGAAGCCGCCACCTGTAGGGCGGGCCAGCGCACGCTCGCCACCGCTGCACCCACCAACGCGGCCGACGCGGCTGACAGCGCGTAGAGCTCTATCAAGCCGAGAACGCGCCCGGCAATGCCCAGGAGCACGCTGCCCAGCAGGAGCAGCCACCCGCGCCTACTGGGCAGGAGCTTCTACCGCCTGCCTGTGGGGACCGGCACCGAGTCGAGAACTTCGTCGAGCACATCCGCCACGCCGGTGCCCCCGAGGCCGGCTTCGGGCGTCAGCACGAGCCGGTGCTCGACGACGAACGACGCCAGGTCCTTCAGGTTGTCCGGCACGACGTAGTCGCGTCCTTCCGAGGCGGCGAGGGCGCGCGCGGCGCGCTGCAGCGCGAGGCAGGCGCGGGGAGACATGCCCAGGGCCAGGCTCGGGTGTTGGCGCGTGGCTTCCGCGAGATCGACGACGTAGGCCTTCAGGCTCGGCGCGACATGGATACCGCGGGCCAGCTCCACCATGGCCTCTACCTCGGCTGGCTTGATGACCGCGGACAAGTCGTCGAGCGCGGCCGCGCCGCCCTGCGCGTCGAGCATCTCGATCTCTGACGCCCGGTCGGGGTAGCCCATTCGGACCCGCATCAAGAAGCGGTCCATCTGGCTCTCGGGTAGCGGGTAAGTGCCCTCGTGCTCGATGGGGTTCTGCGTGGCGAGCACCATGAACGGGCTCGGAAGTTGGTAGGTGGTTGTGTCGACGGTGACCTGCCGCTCCTCCATGGCCTCGAGTAGCGCGGACTGGGTCTTCGGCGAGTCCCGGTTGATCTCGTCGCCCACCACGATGTTGGCGAACACTCCGCCGGGCCGGAACTCGAAGGTGCCGCGCGCCCGGGCGTAGACGGTCACTCCCGTCACGTCGGAAGGCAGGAGGTCGGGCGTGAACTGGATTCGGTTCCACTCGCAATCCAGGCTGCGGGCCAGGGCCTTGGCGAGCGTGGTCTTGCCGACGCCCGGTACGTCCTCGATCAGAAGATGCCCCTCGGCGACCATGCAGACCATGGCGAGGCGGATGGCGTCGTCCTTGCCCTGGATGACCCGCGAGACGTTGTCCACCACCGCTTCGAAGGTCTCGGCGAACTTACCCACCGTGCGCGCCGCCGTCCGTGCTCTCGCCATCAGTCCGCCATCCTCTCGCGCCCGGCGTCGGGGTTGCGCCCGGGAGCGACGAAGCCGGCCGTCGCCCGGTCCCGCACCCGCTTGTCCAGCACCTCGAGCGGCAGCGCCCCCGAGCCCAGGACGAAGTCGTGGAAGGAGCGCACGTCGAACCTCTCGCCGGCCTGTGCCTCCGCGAGGGCTCGCAGTTCCTTGATCTTCAGTTCGCCGAGTTTGTAGGCGAGCGCCTGGCCAGGCCAGACGAGGTAGCGGTCGATCTCCACGACGATGTCATGCTCGGCCTTGCCCGCGTTGTCGGTGAAGAAGTCGATGGCGCGCTGGCGCGACCAGCCGAGGGCGTGCATCCCGGTGTCGACCACGAGCCG
Organism: Acidimicrobiales bacterium; assembly: GCA_035526705.1. Lineage (GTDB taxonomy): Bacteria > Actinomycetota > Acidimicrobiia > Acidimicrobiales > JAHWKP01 > JAHWKP01. The sequence goes on from DATLBX010000059.1 coordinate 47,703, forward strand.
AATGGCCCGCCACATCTCGTAGGTGAGTTGGCCGAAGCGGGAGAGGGGGTCCTGATACAGGCCGAGGTCCGGGCCGAGGCTCTCCGCGTACAGGGCCCAACCCTCGACGAACGCCGTATAGGCCGACCAGCCCCGTCGAAAGCGCGGCACGTCTTCCAGTTCCTGCGCCAATGCGATCTGCAGGTGGTGGCCGGGTACCGCCTCGTGCAGGGTGAGCGCTTCCATCTCCCACCGGGGCCGCGACGGCAGGTCGTAGGTGTTGGCGAAGTAGTAGCCCGGCCGATGCGCTTCCGGCGCGCCCGGCATGTAATACGCCGTCGTCTGCGAGCGCTCGATGTGCGCGGGTACCGGAAGCACGCCGTAGGGCAGCCGCGGCAGCACTCCGAACAGTCGGCACAGCTCGGGGTCGATGCGCTTGCAGATGTCGCGGTACGCGGTGAGCAACGACTCGGCATCGGTGAAGAAGAACTGCGCGTCGGTGCGCAGGTAATCGAAGAAGGCGCGCAAGTCACCGTCAAAGCCGGCCTCGGCCTTGATGGCCTCCATCTCGGATCGGATGCGGGCCACTTCGGCCAGACCGATCTCGTGGATCTGCGCGGCAGTGAGATCGGTGGTGGTCGACTGACGGATCAGTTGCGCGTACCAGGCGTCTCCGTCGGGGAGTTCGGTCGCCGCCGTGGACTGCCGCGCCCCCGGCACGTAGGTCGCTTCTATCCAGTCGGCGAAGGCCGCGAATGCGGGAGCGACGGTGTCGAGGACGACCGGCGCGGCCTGCCGCTTCGCCTCACCCTTGAGCTCCGCCAGGAACGGATTGACGGTGGGATCGATCGAGGCGCAGGCCCGCACCTGCGCGCCGAGATCGCGCAGGGTGACCTGCGGCGGAGTCACACCGTTCTTCACACCCTCCTCGAGCAGGTCCTTGGTCTGCGCGATCAAATCCGGCAGAGCGCGAAGACGGGCCAATACGTTGCCCACACCGTTGGCGTCTTCGGCCGGTGTGGCCCCGAGGACTGTCGCGGCCTCCTGCTGGATCCCGTCCATCTGGGTGATCGCGAGGAGCTCGCCAGGAAAGGCGGTGGCGTCGACGTCGCGCCGGGTGTCGTACTCGAGAAGGTCGTAGGACAACTGGTCTGCGTCATCGAGCTCGGAGCGCTCGATGGACGCCAGCACCTCGAGGGGTAACCCCGCACTAGCCCGCCGGCGGTCGATTCCCTCGCGGGAGCGGTCGGTCCACCGGTCGTCACACCCTGGGTGGCCGTAGTAGGTCGCCGCCTCGGGGAACTCCTCCATGGCGTTTTCCCACACCAGGTCGAAGAGACGGTGAAGGCGTTGTGCGACTGGTTCTTGGCCTGCGGAGCCGATGATCGCCTTGCAGGAGGCGGCGAAGTCCATGGGCGGATCAAGTTATCGGCCTTGGCTGATCCCACAGCAAGCTGATCCCACAGCAAGCTGATCCCGCAGCAAGATGGGGGTGGTGAGCACCGCCGTGGTCCTGGCCGTCGTGCGCCGGCCCGATCTATGGCTGATCGCGGTGCAGCAGATGTTCCGAATGGCTCGCCGCAGCTGGTGGCGCCGCGCACCCTTCCTTCCGACCAGCGATCCGGAGTACCTGAGGTTCCGCTCCGTCACGCAGTACGGCGACGCAGAGCACGCGGCGGAGCCCCGAGATGTCGTCGCCTGGCTCGAGTGGTGCCGTAATGTTCGGAGTTGATGGGGCAACCCGAGCTGTTTCCATGGCTCTTCGCGCAAGCGCTCATCGCTGCGGTCGGGGGGCCCCACCCTCGACCAAACGGGAGAGCGCGGTAGTCGCATGTCCCGGGCGCTCGTGCTTAACGCGACGTACGAGCCCCTCTGCGTCGTCGCCAGCCGGCGGGCGCTGATCCTGGTCATGTCCGACAAAGCCGAAGTCCTGCACGCGGGCCGGGGTGTCTTTCGCGCCGAGAAGGTCACGTTCGCAGAGCCCTCCGTGGTGCGACTCACGCACTTCGTGAAGGTTCCGTTCCGGGCGCGCGTCGCGCTGAATCGGCGTGCCGTGTTCGCCCGCGACGGCAACCGTTGTCAGTACTGCGGCGCGGCCGCCGAGAACCTCGACCATGTCGTGCCGCGAAGCAAGGGCGGCACGCACACTTGGGACAACGTCGTGGCCGCCTGCCGCCCGTGCAACACCCGCAAGGAGGACCGCCTGTTGGCGGATTCCGGTCTCAAGCTGCGCAATCGACCGGCCGCGCCTAGGGCCCGAGCGTGGGTGGTGATGGCGGCGGGCACGTCCCGACCCGACTGGGAGCCGTACCTCGAGGCCTCTCTATCCGCGTCGGCGTGAGCGCCGGCTCCCATTGGTCGCTGTCGACGGCGACCGGCACCGCCCAGCAGCTGCACGACCGGTTTCGGCCGACCCCGATGAGCCGCGCCGTTGTCGTGGCGCACCCGATCGGCCGCGCCGTGGTCCTGGGGAGTACGCAGGCCGCGCCTGACGCGCGGCTGGTGCCGCCGGCCGCGGCCGTGGCGCGGCGAACCAGCGGGGGAGGAGCGGTATGGGTCGCGCCGGGCGAACTCGTTTGGGTCGACGTAGACCTTCCCGCCGGCGATGACCTTTGGGACGACGACGTCGGGCGGTCTTTCCTCTGGCTTGGCCGCGCTTGGGCGGCGGCGCTCAAGAAGGTCGGAGTGAGCGGGGCGTCGATCTGGCAGGACGGGCTGCGTTGCGGGCCGGCCGGGCGGGCGCTCTGCTTCGCCGGCCTCGGCCCCGGCGAAGTCAGCGTCGCCGGACGCAAGGTCATCGGCATCAGTCAGCGGCGTACCCGCGAAGGCACGCGGTTTCACTGCGCCGCCCTGCTGCGTTGGTCCCCGTTGACCCTGGCCCGCACCATGGGCGTTCCCGAAGCGCTGTGGCCCGAGCTCCCCGAACTCGCCGCCGGTCTCGAAGTAAAGCCCGACGAACTGGTCGCCGAACTGCTCGAGGCGCTGCCCCGCTGACCGCTTCGTCCATTAACCTGACGGCGTGAAAAGGCGCAATTTCCTCCCGGCGACGCTCATTTTTTGCCTGGCCGTAGGGGCCTTGTCAGCCCCGGCATCCGCCGCCCCCGCCGTTGAATGGGTTGACCCTCCGGGCGATGCCAACGGATTGCCCGAGGTCGAGTCCAGCCCACGTCCGTCGGATCCCGAGCTCGATGTTTTGAACGTCAGCTTCGTGCACAAGGGCGAGAACCTCGTCGCCTCGTTGAAGCTCGAGCGAGTCGGCATTGCCGCCGGGTCGTTCGGCTCGGTCTATCGCTGGTACTTCAAGCTGAAGGACTCGGAGTACTACTTCATGGCGCGCTCCGCGACCGCCGAATACGACCAGCTCTACTACTCGACCCCCGGCTTCTATCGGGTGGATCCGCTCGGCGTTGAGGATGAAGAGCTGAGGTGCGACTGCAAGGCGAGTTTCGACAACAAGACGAACACCGTTTCGTTCGCCATCAAGTGGGAGGGCATCAAGAAGACTCTCAAAGGCGGCGAGTTGAGCTCTCTATACGCGCTGACCTTTCGCCGCTACCCCAATTTCATCGACGCCGACACGGCGCGCGCGCCCGAGAAGGCGACCTTCACGCTCTAGAGCGCGTCAACATCCGGGCCAGATCGCGCCGGTGTCCTGATTGGTTAG
>DATLBX010000060.1:0-10792 GCA_035526705.1 Acidimicrobiales bacterium
TCGAGTTCGAGGTGATCCTCGACGTACTGCTGCATGCCGTGGTACAGGAAGCCCGTACCGCCGCGCAGCGGATACTTGAAGGTGTTGTTGGGACCCCACGACACGTTCTCCTCGTGCAGGATCACGTTGCGCAGGATCGAGTCCGAGTCGACGACCGAAACGCGCTCGCCGATCCAGATGTAGTTCATCAATTCGGCGGGCGTCGCCCAGACCTTGAAGTTGTACGGGATCATGAAGTGCTTCGCGATGCCTGCACCGAAAACTGCGTCGACCCACTCCTTGAAGTTCTCGTAGGTGCGTCCCGCCTTCTGCGCCTCGATCAGCCCACTGACGCACTCGTAAACGGTCTGCTTGTCGAGGTCGCGAATGTTGTTCTGGAACGGATAGGGGATGAAGCGGTCCTCCATCCAGACCCAGGCCTCGCGGTTGAGTTCGGTGTAGTCGTCGCCCATCAGCTTGTCGACGAGGTCGTCGTAGTACTGGTAATGGCTGAACATCACGTGGCCACCTATGTCGTAGGTGAAGCCCTTCTCGTCGGTGAAGGAGGTGGCAAGACCACCGACGTAGTCGTTGGCCTCGAGGATGTCCCAGTGTTCGTAGCCGAGCTCCTGGAGCCGGTAGCCGGCGCCGAGACCCGTCGGACCCGCGCCGATGATGACGATGCGGGGGTTCGATGGGATCGGCGATCCCGTCGCTGTCACGCCGTGTCCTGGGCGGCGGCGGCCTGCACACGCGCTCCTTCGACCTGCTCGGCCATGCGGGCCGCGATGGTGTCCCAGTGCTGGTCCCGCAGGATCGGGGCGCAGCGCTCAGCTCGCGCGATGTTGCACTCGTCGAGCGCGTCGACAGAGGCATCGGCGAACCCGGCGGCGTCGTCGCGGAGGTAGACGATTCCGTCGTAGTCCGCCACTACATCGGGCACGCGGGTACTCACTACGGGGAGTCCGGCGGCGAGGTATTCCAACGTCTTTGTCGGGCTGATGGACCGCGTCGCTTCATTCAGGGCGAACGGCATGAGCGCCACGTCGAAGTTCGCCATGGTGCCCGGCAGTTCGCTGTACTGGCGCGAGCCCGGGTAGATCAGGTTCTCGGCGCGGGGCAACGCAGCCGAGTCGATTTTCACGACCGGACCGACCATGTGGATGTCCCAGTCGCCCAGCTTCCGGGCGAGACCTTCGACGAGCCCGAGGTCGATGCGCTCGTCGATGACGCCGACATATCCGGCCACCGGCCGGCGCGATCGAGTCCGCCGCGCCGCACGCAGCTTGATGGCGGTGGCGTAGTGCTCCGGCTCGACGCCGCTCGGAAAACACTGTGCGGACTGACGGTGTTCGGCCACGCCGCGGTGCAACGAGCGACCGCCGGCGAATACCACGTCGGCATCGCGCAGCGCTTGGCGCTGGCGCAGCACCACTCCGGCCGGCGCGAACGCAAAGGCAGCCAGGTCGTCCATCACGTCGTAGACGAGGAGGTCGGGCTCGAGGACACGGGCAACGTCGAGTGCCATCGGCGTGTACAGCCAGACGGTCCGGTCGTTCGACTCCCCGAAGGCGTGTGGAAGAAGTGACGAGTACAGCTCCGATGCGGTCGGATCGAATCCGTTGCATTGAGCCGCCTGCGGCATCTCGAGCCACACGCGGGTGATCGGGCCGTGATCTTCGCGGCGAAGCGTGGGCGTCGTCACGTCACCGGGCATGGGCTCCTCGACGAACCATGTCCGGTCGTAACGGTCCGAAATCCGGGAGATGAGGTGCTGGGGCCTTTGCCATACGAAGACCCAGCGCAAGTGGGAGAGCACTACGAGATCACGCGACATTGTGGATCCTCAATTCGATTCGGGCGTCGGCGTCCTGCGCGTTTGAACACGCCTCGGCCTGGGGTGGTAGGCGCCATTGCCAGTGGGACATTTGCGGCATCCAGCCCTGCAGCCAGTTCGAGACTGGAGGGCGAAACCGGTATGCAGGAAGCTCTGCCGCAGGCATTCCGCGTGCGGCGAGCCTGTACGAGGCGGACATCGACGACGGGCGTCGGTCCTTGTCGTCGTCCAGCCAGAACACGCCTACGGGGTCGATCGCTCCCTCGCACTCCTGTAGCAGCGATCCCCAGTCCGCAGAGTCGATGAAGGGGAACCAGCAGTAGCCGCGCATGTCGACACCGCGGCCCGCTGCCGCCTCACACTGTTCGAGGGTGTACTTCAGCCAGGAGGCGCGGTCCGAGGCAAAACCACGGATGTTGGTCTCGCCGAGGATGATCGGCAACTGGTAGCGGTCCCAGTACTCCACTATGAGATCCGCAAGGGAGGCGGGATCCGGCGGCATGTTCGTGCCCTTTCCGTTCGGGCCGGTCCAGTGCCATTGGTTGTGGGCGTAGTAGTCGAGGCCCAGGACGTCGATATGACCGGCGTCTATGTCGAGCAGTCCTTCGCCGCCGGCTTGAAGCAGGTCGCGGACAAAGGGACGATCGGTATCGATGGGCCGGCCCACCAGTAGGTCGGTGAAGAAGAAGCGGCGGTCGTTCGTCATCTGGGCGAACGACTCGCCTGCGGCCCCTGTCCACGTGTGACGCTCAGTCGCCTCCACGTGAACGTGCTCGGCCTCCGGCAGGAGACCCTTCAGCAGCCGGGTCGCCTCGGTCACGGCGGGGAACACGTTCTGCGCCAGGCGAATCAAACCGCGCAGCCCCCGGTGATGGGGGGCCCACACGCCTTCCTGGCCACAAAGAAGAAACGTGGTGAACGGCTCGTTGCACACCGTGTACGCCGGCAGCCACGGGTAGCGGTGGGCCACTGCCTCGCAGAACCGTAGGAACGCCGAACCGAACTCGGGGGAGGTGAAATCCCCCAGCCACAGCGGATAGCTGGTGTGGTGAAGCAGGTCGACGATCGGCTCGAAGCCGTTGTCCTGCATGTAGCCGAGCACCTCGTCGGTGTGGCTCCAGTCGAATTGCCCAGGCTCGGGCTCGATTCGATGCCAGCGCAATGGGTAGCGCAACTGCTTCACGTGGCACGAGGCGAGCAGCCTCAGGTCGTCGCGCCACCGCACGTCGTGCTCGGTCGTCTCGACCACGTCACGGTCGTGCGCCGGTTGGTATGTCGACTCGAACGCGCCGATGAAACGGATTGGGCCGCTCACCCGAGCGGTCCTTCACCGGCTCCTGTCTCCGCCAAGGCTTGGGTGATCTCGTCGAGGTCCTTATCCTGCAGGTTGACGTCTGCGGAGTCCACCCAGCCGTCGACCTGCTCAGGAGTCCTCGCCCCGACAATGGCGCCGGTGACTCCGGGCTGTGCCAGGGTCCACGCAATTGCGAGCTCCGGCAACGTGGAGTCGAGCCGGTCGGCGATGGGCTTCAGCCGTTCGACCAGGTCGAGGTTGACGTCCAGCTTCGGCGGCTGAAAGTCGTCCGCCGTCTTGCGCCAGTCGTCATCCGGAAGGCCGGCTGCCCTCTGCGGGGTGAAGCGGCCGGACAGCAGACCCGAGCGCATCGGGCTGTAAACGATCACCCCTGTGCCACTCGCAGCGCACCACGGGATGGTCTCGTCGAGTGCGTCGCGCACCAGCAGGTTGAGCTGGGGCTGAAAGGTGTCCACGTGGTGGATTTCTTCGCACTTCTCCAAGTCCTGCAGGGAGAAGTTGCTGAGGCCGACGTAGCGAACCTTGCCCTCCTCGACCAGCGCGGCCATCGTCGCCCAGGACTCCTCGAGCGCAGTGCCGTCCTCGGTGGGCCAATGGGCCTGCAGGAGGTCGATCGTCTCGACGCCGAGCCGCCGAAGGGAGTCTTCGCACTCCTGGCGGATCGAAGCCGACGCCAACGAGTTGCTGACTGTGCGCTCGCCCTCCTTCCAGACGAGACCACACTTCGTGAAGATCAGCGGGCGATCAGCCTCGGGAAGCTGCCGAACGGCCTCACCGACGACCTCCTCCGCTCGACCGAGCCCGTAGGCAGGCGCCGTGTCGATCCAGTTGATGCCGCGCTCTACCGCGTGGTGGATCGCAGCAATCGAGTCGGCGTCATCCTGAGGGCCCCAACCTCCCTGCCACTCCCCACCGCCAATGGCCCAGGCACCCAGCCCGACCCTCGTGATTTCGAAATCTGTCCTGCCAAACGAAACGGCACGCGAGTTCATAAGGCCCCTTCTCGAACTTTGAACTCCCTGCCGCTTTAAGGAATCTCTTCCAGCGCTACCCGGATCCCCGGGAGTTCGAAACGTCCCGCGGACGCCGGCTCCCGACGTCGCTCAGATATGGACCCGATCAAACCGCCGGGGGGCCAACTTCAGAAGTAGGTGCGGATGGCTTCGATGACGTTGTAGGCGTCGTCGACGACGGGGATCAGCCGCCACTTGTCGAACGCGGTGCAGGGATGCGAGATGCCGAGCACGACGCGGTCCCCGACGGCGGGCGAACCGCCAGTGCCGAGTGCCATGTACGCGTGCTGGTCGTTCACGTTGGTGATCGTCCAGCCGTCTACCTCGCGCTCGTCGCCGGCGCGCGTCAGGTGGCGCAAGGGCACGGGTAGCCCGTAGTCGAAAGGCACGTCGCGCCGGCCGCAGGTGAGGATGGCCAGCCCGGGCTCCGGCACCGACTGGACGTAAGCCCACACCTCGAACGCGGGCCGCAGCGCGCCGAACTGCTCTGCCGCGGGCGAGTTACCGGCCTGCAATGGCGAGGTCTCCGAGTACATGCCGTCGTCGTGGGTGATGTAGCAACCGCTCCGCAGAATCAACCGCGCCGGGTCCTCGATCTGGTCTCGCAAGCCGGCGATGACCGCGTCGAAGGCCGCACTGCCGCCCGCGCTCACGATGTAGTCGTCCGGGAGCCGCTCACGGAGGGCCTCGACCCCGGCGCCGATCGAGGCGATATATGCGGCGACCCGATCCTCACCCGGCGCGTCGCCCGCGGTCGTGCTCATCCGCTCGACGGGCAGCAGGCCCTCGAACCCCGCCACACCCGACAAGCGCAATCGCCCGCCCGCGGCGTCGATGGCCTCCGCGACTGCGACCAGGTCTTCCGTCGACCGTGCTCCGGTCCGGCCGCCGACATAGCCCACCTCGGCCAGCACTCCAAGGGCCCCCGATGCGCCCGACTCCTCGACCGCCCCCGCCAGGTCCCGCGCCTCGGCCACCGAGTCGACGAACACCAGCACCTCAATACGGGGATCGTCGACGTAACCGGCCAGCGCAGCGAGGTTGGCCTTTCCAACCGCCTGATTGGCCAGGATCACGCGCGGCACGCCCACCCGCCGCATCACCTGCAGCTGCTCGACGCTGCCCGCAGTGACGCCCCAGCAGCCGGCGTCGAGCTGACGCTGGAAGAGCTGCGGCGCCATGGTCGTCTTGCCGTGGGGCGCCAGCAGCACGCGATGATGGGCGCAGAAGTCCGCCATGACCCGCAGGTTGTGCTCGACGGCCGACTCCTTCAGCACCAGCAGCGGCAGAGGAAGCTCCTCAGCCAGGACGTTCCACCCCTGGTTGCCGATCTCCCTCAGGGGCACCGGCCCGAACCCGGCCGGCATCCCCTTCCAGGTCTCGTCGACCTCCCCGTCGAGCACCTCGCGCAATTCGAGCATCTGTCCTGTCTAGCTGCGGTGGATTGGAGCCGTCCGCGCGCACGAAGTGAACAAGGGAACGGTGCTCCGATACCGTTCGATCAGGCCATCGAGGGGGAGCAAATGGACGTCAAGGGTTCCAGGAGTAGGACTCAGCGGGCAGCCGGGCGCGCCGCTCGGCTTCTTCTCGGAGCATTGCTGCTCACCCTCGGGTCACCGCTGGCCGATCCGGCAATCGCCCAGACCCCGCTCCAGACCGGAGGCGGGGCCGGCTTCGACGGCGACCCCTCCACCACCGAACGGCTTCTCGAGTCGCACCCCACCTACGCGGCCGTCGAGATCTCCAAGTTGCGCTTTGCCGCGGCCAGCTCCGCGACCGGCCGCAAGGCGCGCCACGTCGTGCTGTCGCGCGACAACACCTTTGCCGATTCGGTCGCGGGCAGCGCCCTGGCCGACGACGGTCCGCTCCTGTTCACTCCGACCAACTCCCTGCACCCCGCCACTGCGGACGAGATCGGCCGTGTATTGCCCGCGGGCGGGCGCGTTCTGCTGTTGGGCGGCCCGGCTGCCATCTCCGACGAAGTCATGCGCCAACTCCAGGAGCGGGGCTTCACCACCGAGCGTCGGGCCGGCGCGACGCGAGTCGAGACGGCCGTCGCCGTCGCCGAAGCGGTGCGAGTTCGTCACCCCGGCGAGGACGTTCTGATCGCCCGAGCCTGGGGACCGACCGGCAACGACACGGCCGCATGGGCCGACTCCATCGCGGGCGGCGCATTCGCCGCGGCCAGCCACAGCCCGATCCTCGTGACGCGCAGCTCCGGCCTGGACGCCCCCGTCGCCGCATGGCTGGCGCGCGACACCCCCGCTCGCACCACCCTCCTCGGTGGCGACGCCGCGCTCTCCAACGCCGTCGCAGCCGCAGTGCCCAACCCGCGCCGCGTCAGCGGGGCCGAGCGCACCGCGACCGCCGCGGCGATCGCCACACAGCTCTGGGGCGCTCCCACCAGCGGGGCGCGTCGATTCCTCGTCAACAACGCGTCGGCCGACACCGGCTGGGCTTTCGGCTTCGCCTCCGCTGGTGTCGCGGCTGATGCCAACGCGCCGGTGCTACTCGTCACCTCGAAGGTCACCGAGCCGACCACCGCACTCACCCAGACCTGCGGGTCACCTCAGGTCGACCTGCTGATCGTCGGCGACGGCACTGTTGTCCCTGCGCCGATGCGCGAACAGCTCGACGCCACCGACGGCTACGCCTGCGGACCGCGGGGTGCCGTCGTCTACCCCTCGAACCTCGAGGCTTTCCCGGCCTGCGCCGCCGTCCTCGATCACTTCAAGACCACGGCGCTCGAGCACGTCGGGCCCTACGGCCTCGGCGGCTACGGCGACTACGCCTTCGACGGCGGCATCATGCCCATCAGCCCCGGCACCCGGGACGGTGGTGCGTCGCCCGCCCTCGGAGAAACCGATGGCAGCTCGGCGCCGCCGGCGGCGACCCCGGGGGACCAGAACGCCTCAGGCGGCGGTTCGTCCGGAACAAACGTGCAGGAGGAAGGCGTCGACGAACCCGACATCGCCAAGAACAACGGGACCCACGTCTTCTCCGTCTCCGGTAGCGAGCTGCGCATCGTCGACGTGGCCGACGGCACGCCGAGCCTCGCGTCGAAGGTGACCCTTGCGGAGAACGGATCGCATGAGTTGCTGCTCAGCGGCAACCGCGTACTGGTGCTGACCCGCGAGTTCAACTTCTTCATCGCGGACGGTGGCGGCCGCGAGGCTCCCGAGGGCTCGTCCTTCGCACCGTCGGGCGGCCCGCCGTCCACCACCCTCACGTCGATCGACATCACCGACCCGGCTCAGCCGACGGTCCTGTCTTCCATTGCCATCGAGGGCGACTACCGGTCGGCGCGCATGATCGGAAGCGTCGCCCGCGTCGTCATCCAGGGCGACCCGGACTCCATGCCATTCGTCTACCCGAACTCCGACGACCCCGAGGACCTACAAGCTGCAGCCGCGCACAACCGGAGCGTCATCGAGGACTCGACGCTCGACACCTGGCTGCCCGGCTACGTGCTCGGCGGGCCGCAAGGTGAGAACACCGGGGAGGGCGCGCTGGTCGACTGCACCGACGTGCACAGCCCGCCCATCTTCTCCGGGCTCGGCACGCTGTCCGTCGTTACCGTCGACATCGCCGGGGGATCCGAGCCGACGAGCAGCGCGTCGGTCGTCGCATCGGGCGACACCGTCTACGCCTCGACGTCGCGGCTGTTCGTCAGCACGGGTCGCTGGGGCTGGGAGGCCGACGCGCTCGACACCGGTCCGACCACAGAGGTCCACGGCTTCGACATATCCGTCCCGACGGCGACCGAGTACGTCGGCTCCGGCTCCGCGCCTGGTTACATCCTCAACCAGTTCGCGCTGTCGGAGTTCGCAGGCCACCTCCGCATCGCCACCACCAGTCAGCCTCCGTGGCGGGAACCGGGAACCCCGATCCCCTCGGACAACGGCGTGCACGTCTTCGCAGAGCAGGGCGGCTCGCTCGTCGAGGTCGGGCGGGTGCGCGGGCTGGGCGAAGGCGAGCGCATCACCGCGGTCCGCTTCTTCGGCGATCTGGGTGCGGTCGTCACCTTCGAACGCATCGATCCGCTCTTCCTGCTCGACCTGTCCAACCCGGCCGCCCCTCGCGTTACCGGCGAGCTCAAGGTTCCCGGCTTCTCCTCTTATCTGCACCGCGTCGCCCCTGACCGGTTGCTGGGCGTCGGAAGTTCGGCGACCGATGAGGGAATGGTGACGGGCGCGCAGGTGTCGCTGTTCGACATCTCGAACCGCAGCGCACCGCGCCTCGTCGACTCCGTCGACTTCCCGAACGGCTTCTCCACGGTGGAGTACGACCACCACGCCTTCCTGCACTGGCCCGCTACCGGGCTGGCCGTGATCCCGCTTTACGAGTTCTCCGAGACGTCGCCCGGGTTCATCGGCGCCGTCGGCCTCGACGTCGCCACCGGCGGCCTGGGTGAGGTCGGCCGGGCCACGCACGAGGACGAGGGAGTCGAGGGCTGGGACACCCAGATCGCGCGCTCCATGGTCGTCAACGGCAACCTGTTCACCGTTTCGGACGCCGGGATCGAGTCGAACAGCCTGACCAACCTCGCCGAACGCACCTTCCTCGCCCTCCACTAGACGCAGGGCTCCCGGCCTTCCACGGCCAATGGCCCATAGCATGAGGCTCATGCGCAGGCACTTTGGGTTATTGGGGTTCGTGGCACTGGCCGGGCTTCTGCTCGGAGGGGCCATGCCCGTCCGCGCTGTCGACGCTCTCTCGTACGACGATCCCACCGGGGACGCGCTGGACACGCGGGCTTCGATGGACATCGTCAAGGTCACCTACGACGTTCGGCAGGTCAACAAGAGCGGACCGGCGAGCCTCGTCGTCGAGCTCACGTTGGCCGCTCCGCCCGAGACCCAACTCGCCACCTACGACATCCAGGCCGATGCGGGCGACTCCTGCTTCGTCGACGCCGGGTTCCGGCCCGGCACGGTCGTCTCGCAGGCCGGCTTGATTCCCGCGGCCCAGTTCTACATCGGCTGCAATGGCGATAACGCGTTCGTCCCGGCCAAGTCGCTGATCAAGGGCAACGTCCTCACCATGTCCGTCGCGCTGGACTCGCTGCCCAAGACCGCCCGCGAAGAAGGAGTGCTGAGCGGTTTGTACGCGTTCAGCATGACCTCGGAGCCCGTCATCGGCCTGTACGGCAACGGCTACACCGACGGTATCGGCAACCTGCCCACCCCAACCGATTCGGCGACGACCGACAAGACCTTCAAGTTCGCCTGATCTGACTCAGCGGGGTTCGGCGCGCCTCTCGTCGCGTAGCACGTAACCCACGCCGCGCACCGTGTGAATGATGCGGGGCCCTTGCACTTCGAGCTTTCGGCGCAGGGCACTCATGTGCACCTCCAAGGTGTGGTCGTCCGCGCCGTGACCCCACAGTCCGAGGATCTGAAGCTTCGGCACGACGCGGGTCCGGTTGCGCACCAGCAAAGCCAGCATGTCGAACTCCGTCGCGGTGAGCGGCACCGGCTCACCCGCGCGCGCCACCGAACGCGTTCCTTCGTCGACGATCAGGTCGCCGAACTCCCAGCGCTGCGAGACCGTGTGACCGCTACGTCGCAGAACGGCACGCACGCGCCACGACAACTCCTCGGAGTCGAAGGGCTTGACGATGTAGTCGTCGGCGCCCACCGTGAACCCCTCCCGAATGTCCTCGGTGGAGTCCGCACCCGTGACGAAGATGATCGGCATGTTGCTGTCCTGCCGCAATCGTCGGGCGACTTCCACCCCATTGCTCCCGGGTAGGGCACAGTCCAACAGCACCAGGTCCGGGGGCGAGTCAGCCGCCGCCTTCAGCGCCGCTCGGCCGTCGGCGACCGTCTCGACCAGGTAGCCGTCGTCGGTCAGGATCGCGGCCAGAAGATCCCGGGTCGCCGACTCGTCCTCGACCACGAGAACCCTCAACGTAGGCAATTCGGGCCATCTTCATAGTCTTGAGGAATTCTTGATTTTAGCTTGAGCCGCCCTTGAGGTTGGTCCCGTTAAGTACATCCAGCGGCCAAACAGGGCGCGATGACACCAGACGAAAGGTCCCACCACCATGCGCAACCGCAAGCTCGGCAAGTCCCTCCTGGCTTCGGCACTCGGCATCGCTGCCCTCGCCGGCCTGTCCACTCCCGCCGGCGCAGCAGCCACGACGGCAACCTTCACCCTGACCGGAGGCACCGGGCTCGCCATCACGGCTCCGGCCAGCTCCGCGCTGAGCGGCGGCACGACCGAGTCCTCCGCCACCACCGCAACCCAGATGGGCGCGGTCAGCGTTTCCGACACCCGGGGCGCGTTGGCGGGCACCTGGACGGCGACAGTCTCGTCCTCGGACTTCACCACCACTGGTGAAGGCGCTCCCGCCATCGCCAAGGACAACGTCAGCTACTGGTCCGGTGCGGCAACGGCCTCCTCCGGCACGGCGACCCGTCTGCCGGGTCAACTCCTGGCTGCCAACAAGGTGACGCTCGACGTCTCCCGCACCGCCTTCTCCGCCTCGGCGGTGATCGGTAACAACACCGCCGCCTGGAACCCGACGGTCAGCGTGACGGTCCCGGCCGGCTCCGTCGCCGGCACCTACACCGGCACGATCACCCACTCAGTCGCATAACCAGCAGCACAAAGAAGAAGGAAGCGTGATGAGTGCCAGGCCCC
>DATLBX010000061.1:0-7361 GCA_035526705.1 Acidimicrobiales bacterium
CAGCCGCAGCTCGAGCATGCGGAGAAGGTTCTCGCCGGTGATGCCCTGAGCGCGGTTCGCCTCTTCGTAGAGGTTGGCGAACTGCTTCTCGAGCACGCCGTAGATGCGACGGGCCTTCTGCTTCTCACGAAGCTGGCCGAGGTACTCGGAACCTTGACGGATCCGGTCGCGCCCGTGCTCGCCCGGCGGGTAGGGCCGGCGCTCGACGGGGCACTTCTGCGTGTCGCACTTGGGGCCCTTGAGGTAGAGCTTGATCTTCTCGCGCCTGCACAGACGGCAGACGGCGTCGGTATATCTCGCCATTTCTTTGCTCCTAGACCCGGCGGCGCTTCTTGGGGCGGCAGCCGTTGTGCGGCATGGGGGTCACGTCCTTGATCGCTGCGACCTCGATGCCGGTGGCCTGAAGCGAGCGGATGGCGGTCTCGCGGCCGGAGCCGGGACCCTTCACGAGCACGTCGACGCGGCGCACGCCGTGCTCCATGGCGCGGCGGCCGCAGGTCTCGGCGGCGAGCTGCGCGGCGAACGGGGTCGACTTACGGGAGCCCTTGAAGCCCACGTTGCCGGCCGACGCCCACGCGAGGACGTTGCCCTCCATGTCGGTGATGCTGACGATGGTGTTGTTGAACGAGCTCTTGATGTGCGCGATGCCGTAAGCGACGTTCTTACGCTCGCGCCGACGGGGACGACGGCCCCCTGCCTTGGGCTTGGCCATCGCTACTTACGAACCTTCTTCTTACCGGCCACAGTCTTCTTCGGTCCCTTTCTGGTGCGTGCGTTCGTGTGAGTGCGCTGGCCGCGGACGGGAAGGTTGCGGCGGTGGCGGATCCCTTGATAGGAGCCGATCTCCATCTTGCGCTTGACGTCGTTCTGGTTGTCGCGGCGGAGGTCTCCCTCGACCTTGAGGTTGGCGTCGATCCAGTTACGGATGCGCGTGACCTCCTCCTCAGTGAGGTCGCGGACACGCGTGTTGGGATCGATCCCGGTCGCGGCGCACACCTCCTGGGACTTGGTGCGGCCTACGCCGAAGACGTAGGTCAGCGAGATCTCGAGTCGCTTCTCTCGGGGGATGTCGACCCCGGCAATGCGTGCCATGGCGCGGCTCCTAACCCTGCCGCTGCTTGTGGCGGGGGTTGGCGCAGATAACCATCACGCGTCCGTGACGGCGTATGACCTTGCACTTTTCGCACATGGGCTTCACGCTGGGTCTCACCTTCATCTTCTTCTGATCTCCTACCGGTAGCGCCAGACGATCCGGCCGCGGGAAAGGTCGTAAGGGGTTATTTCCACCTGCACGCGGTCACCCGGAAAGATCCGGATCCGGTGCATCCGCAACTTGCCGGAGCTGTGGGCCAGCACGGTGTGCCCACTGTCCAACTTGACGCGGAACATGGCGTTCGGGAGAGGCTCGTCGACGACACCCTCCATGACGAACGCGTCTTCCTTCTGCTTCGGCAGGTGTTTACCTCGATCTGTATATCGGGGGCGTAGCGCGTTGCTCAGCCCATAAACGGTCAACTGGTTACCGGACAAACCAGGTACCCCCAGTTGAACGGCTCACCGGGCCACCAGGCGACCAAAAATCGCCCTGGCAAACCAGGTCCGATCAGTATAGGCGTCCCCAGGTAGGGGATGCCCACGCGCTATATGGCTGGGTCCAGCCTAGGGTCTCGGGCCGAGGAGGGGGCCGGATGAATGCCTTCGAGATGGTCAACAGCTACTTCGACGAGGCCGCCTGGGTGATCCGGCTGAAAGACGACCTCTACAAGGTGCTCAAGACCTCGTACCGGGAGATCGCGGTCCAGGTGCCGGTTCGCCGGGAGACAGGCGAGCTCCAGGTGTTCCAGGGGTACCGGGTCCAGCACAACGGGGCTCGAGGGCCCTACAAGGGCGGGGTCCGCTACCACCCATCGGCGGATCTCGACGAAGTGCGGGCGCTGGCGTCGCTGATGACGTGGAAGACCGCCCTGCTGGACCTGCCCTTCGGCGGCGCCAAAGGCGGGATCGCGGTGGACACCTCCGGGATGACTTCGGGTGAGAGGGAGGCGCTGACCAGGCGTTTTACGCTTTCCATCAGTCACGTGCTCGGCCTGAACCGGGACATCCCCGCCCCGGATGTGAACACCGACGCCCAGACGATGGCCTGGATGATGGACGCCTATTCCAGCCGGTACGGGTACACGCCCGGGATCGTCACCGGAAAGCCCGTCGAGCTCGGCGGGGCGCCTGGACGGGAAGCGGCCACGGGCCGCGGTGTCGTGTACATCCTCGAAGCGGCGGCCAAGCACTGGGGGTTGGACTTCACCGGGCTGAAGGTGGCCATCCAGGGCTTCGGCAACGTCGGCTCGTGGGCGGCCCGGGACCTCCACGAGCGGGGGGTGAAGGTCGTGGCCGTCTCGGACGTGACCGGCGGGATCTACCGGGAGACCGGTCTCGACATCCCGTCGCTGCTGGGCAGCCAGACCCGGCCGCCGCCCCTCGCCGGGTCGGGGGCGGGTGACGAGATGACGAACGCGGAGCTACTCGAGGTGGAGTGCGACGTGCTGATCCCAGCCGCGCTCGGCGAGGTCATCGGTCCACACAATGCAACGCGGCTTCGGACCCAGATGGTGGTCGAGGCCGCCAACAACCCGACGACGCCGGAGGCGGACAAGATCCTCGAGGACCGCGGCGTCCGCGTGATCCCCGACATCCTCGCCAACGCCGGCGGCGTGACCGGCAGCTATTTCGAGTGGGCGCAGAACATCCAGCAGTTCCGCTGGCGCGAGCAGCAGTTCAACGACGAGTTGCAACGCGCCATGCAGGCGGCGTTCGAGGCAACAGTCAACTTCGCAGAAGAGCGGAAGGTGTCATTGCGCAAAGCCGCATTCGCCATCGGCATCGACCGCGTCGCGCGCGCCAGCCGCCTCCGCGGCTACGTCTAGCCAGGCGGCGGCCCGGACCCACTGCCGGCAGCCCCCCAACGGGTCCACATCTGAGCGACCTGATGATCCTCCCCATCCAGCCCGAGCTGGCCAAACGGCTGGAGGTCCCTCCGCTGCTCGCGGTCGAGATCCTGTCGCCGTCAACACGACAGCGCGACCTGCACTTGAAGAAGCGGGCCTACGAGGACGCCAGCCTCGGCTGGTACTGGATCGTCGACCCGGACGCACCGAGCCTCACGATCTTCCGACTGGTAGACGGACGCTTCGTCGAGGAGGCCAGCGTTTCGGGCGACGACGCCTACCGCTCCACGGCCCCCGTCACCGTGGACATCGTCCCCGCCGAACTCGTAAGACCGCGGAACGCGGACCACCCCTAGCCCTCTCGACCACCGCAAAAGCCACGTTGTCGCTCAGATGTGGACCGCTTCGGTGTACCTCCGCGGGGTCAACCGAGCTAGGCGACGGTTAGGACCTCGGGGCCGTTGTCGGTGATGGCAATGGTGTGTTCGAAGTGCGCGCTGAGCGAGCCGTCGGCGGTCATGACTGACCAGCCGTCTTCCATCAGGAAGGTCTCGGGGCCGCCGGCGTTGACCATCGGTTCGATGGCGAAGACGTGGCCGGTGCGCAGCTTCAGTCCTTTGCCCGGGTCGCCGTAGTTCGGCACCTGCGGCTCCTCGTGCATCGCCGTGCCGATCGCGTGGCCGACGTACTCCCGCACCACTGAGAAGCCGGCGGCCTCGGCAACGGTCTGTACCGCGTGGCCGATGTCGGACAGACGGTTGCCGTCGATCATCACTTTTATCGCGGCGGTCAGCGACTGCTCAGTGACCTCCATCAGCCGACTCGCCTCGGGCGTCACCTCGCCGACGGGAGCGGTGTAGGCCGCGTCCGCGTGGTACCCGTCGATGATTGCGCCGCAGTCGACGGAGATGATGTCCCCCTCCTCGAGGGCGTAGTCACCCGGGATCCCGTGCACGATCATGTCGTTGGGCGACGTGCAAATCACGGCGGGAAAGCCGTGGTAGTTCAGAAAGTTCGAGCGCGCACCCCGGCGGTCGATGACCTCGTGGGCCAGCTTGTCGAGCTCCGCGGTGGTCACGCCCGGGCGCAGCGCGGCTCGGGTCACCTCATGCATTTCGCGCACGACCTTGCCGGCGCGCCGCATCTTGGCGATCTCTTCGGCCGTCCGCCTCATCGCCTGATGGATCTCCGGTGGTCGATGGCGCGGACCAACCGTGCGGTCACTTCGTCCTCCGTGCCCAGCGCGTCGATGGTGACGAGCATGTCGCGGCCGAGGTAGTGGGTGATCAGCGGCTCCGTGTCGCGCTCGTACAGGTCGAGCCGGCGGGCGATGGCGTCGAAGGTGTCGTCGGCGCGCTGCTGCACCACGCCGCCGCACAACTCGCACGGGTCCGATTCGGCCCGGCGCATCGCGGCGTAGATCGTCCCGCATTCCAGGCAGACGCGGCGCGACGCGATCCGAACCAACGCCTCGTCGCGGGGGATTTCGAGGTCGATCGCCAGGTCGACGTCCTCCGGCGCCAGGATTTTGGACAGAGACTCAGCCTGGGTAGCCGTGCGGGGATAGCCGTCGAGGATGAAGCCTCGCTCGGAGGCGTCCGGCAGAGCCAGGCGCTCTCGCACAACCTCGGTAGTCACATCGTCGGGGACGAGCTCGCCCCGGCTCATGTACGACTCGAGGAGCTTTCCGGCCTCGGAGCCCTCCTTTACGGCTACCCGGAAGAGATCGCCGGTGGAGATGTGGGGCACGACGTAATGGACCGAGAGACGGCCGCATTGAGTGCCCTTTCCCGCCCCCTGTTTGCCGAGGACTACGAGTCTGACGCCGGGAACCACTATCCGGTCCGGGTGGATTCCTGCGCGGCTAGCGCAGGAAGCCCTCGTAGTTGCGCATCATGAGCTGGGAGTCGATCTGCTTCATCGTTTCCAGCGCCACACCCACCGCGATCAGCAGCGTGGTGCCGGCGAAGGGGTACTGGTTCACGCCGAAGGTGACAAGCGCGACGGACGGCAACAGGGCGACGAAGGCCAGGAAGAGGGCGCCCGGCAGGGTGATGCGGTTGAGAACGCCAGTGAGGTAGCGCTCGGTGTCGCGCCCCGGGCGGTAGCCGGGGATGTACCCACCGTTCTTGCGAATCGTGTCCGCCGTCTGGGTCGGGTCGAAGGCGATGGCTGTGTAGAAATACGCGAACGCCACGATCATCAATCCGTAGCTGATGATGTACACCGGGCTGGTCGGGGACACGAGGTTGTTGTCGATCCACGCCCGCACACCGGTCCACGGCACGACGTTGGAGAGCAACACCGGGAAGTACAGAACCGAGCTGGCGAAGATGATGGGGATAACACCCGACTGGTTCACCTTCAACGGGATATAGGTGTTCTGGCCCTGAAGCATCTTGCGGCCCACCATGCGTCGGGCGTACTGGACCGGGATGCGGCGCTGGCCCTGCTCGGTGAAGACGATGGCCGCCAGCAGCGCCAGTGACAACACCATGATGATGGCGAAGCTGAAGTTGCCGGCCTCGGCCCGCACGGCGGCGCCCTGTGCGGGGATGGTCGACACGACGTTCGAGAAGATGATGATCGACATGCCCTGACCGATGCCCCGCTGGCTGATCAGTTCGCCCAACCACATGACCAATCCGGTGCCCGCGGTCATCGTGAGCACGATTAGCAGCACGCGGGGCACGGTGAAGTTGGGGATCAGATCCAGGTCACCGGCGACGTTGAAGCCTCGCCCGCCACGGTGGAAGACGAAGGCCAGACCGGTCGACTGCATGATCGCCAACGCCATCGTCAGGTAACGGGTCGTCTGTGTTTTCTTCTTCTCTCCGATGGCGCCTTCCTTGCGCCACTGCTCGAGCTTGGGAATCACCACCTGGAGCAGCTGGATGATGATCGACGCGGTGATGTAGGGCATGATCCCGAGCCCGAACACCGCGAACCGGGTGAGCGCTCCGCCCGAGAACAGGTTGAGGAACCCGAGAACGCCGCCTCGCTTGGCGGCCTCCGTCAGGCTCTGAACGGCCTCGAAGTCGATGCCCGGCACGGGCACGTGAGAGCCCAGCCGATAGATCGCGATGATCCCGAGGGTGAACAGGATCTTGCCCCGCAGGTCCGGGACCTTGAACATGTTGCGGAGGCGGGAGAACATCGAAGCCCTTCTGGTCTCTAGTTCTTAACGGTTGGTGTGGGAGCTGCCGTGGAAGGCAACCCGGCGGTCTCCGCTGGGCGGGGACAGAACCGTGACCGTACCGCCGGCCGCGGTGATGGCGGCCTCAGCCGACTTGGAGAAAGCGTGCGCCGAAACCTTGAGCGGACGAGAGATCTCACCCCGACCGAGGATCTTCACCAGGCCGTGCTTGTGCACCATTCCCCGCTCACGCAGGACAGCCGGGGTGACTTCGTCACCGGGAACGTCCAGGTCGGCCAGGTCGTCGAGGTTGATGACGATGTAGCTGACCCGGAACGGGTTGTTGAAGCCGCGCAGCTTGGGAATCCGCTGCTTCATGGGCAGCTGACCACCCTCGAAGCCCGGCTTCACGCTGCCGCGTGCGTGCTGACCCTTCGTACCGCGGCCTGCGGTCTTGCCGCCCTTACCGGCGGTGCCGCGACCGACGCGGCGGCGCGGGCGGTTGGAGCCCTTGGCCGGCTGCAGATCGTGAAGTCTCATTTACCTAGTCCTCGTTTTCGACCGTGATCAGGTGCGGAACCCGGGCGATCATCCCGCGGACGACAGGGCCGTCCTCGATGGTGTTCGTCCGACCGATGCCGCGCAGGCCCAGGGCGCGGAGCGTGCCGCGGTGCTTGGGCTTGGTGCCGATCGCCGACTTGATTTGCGTGAGCTTGAGCTTGGGCATCAGGCCGCGCCCTCGCTCGGACGAGTGCGCTCGCGGCGCGACTCGCGGTAGGCCCGAAGAACTCCGGCGGGCGTTACCTCTTCAGCTGACTTGCCGCGGGCCTTGGCGATGTCGTCGGGTGACTTCAACGCCTTGAGGCCGGCGATGGTGGCGTGCGCCACGTTGACCTTGTTCGACGAGCCCAGCGACTTGGCGAGCACGTCGTGGATCCCGGCCACCTCGAGGATGGTGCGGGCCGCGCCGCCGGCGATAACGCCGGTTCCCGGCGAGGCGGGCTTGAGCATGACCCGGCCGGCACCGGCCACACCGATGATCGGGTGACTGATGGTGCTGCCGGCCAGCGGCACCTCGAACACGTTGCGGCGGGCGTCCTCGGCGGCCTTGGTCATGGCGACCGAGACCTCCTTCGCCTTGCCCTTGCCGAGGCCGACGCGGCCGCGGCCGTCACCGACGACCATCAGCGCGGCAAAGCTGAAGCGCCGCCCGCCACGCACGACCTTGGAGACGCGGTTCGGCCGTCCCAGGCTGCGCTCTTCGAATTGATCTGCCATCAGAG
>DATLBX010000062.1:0-2416 GCA_035526705.1 Acidimicrobiales bacterium
GATCCTGCTCGACTCGGTGACGCGGCTCGCGCGCGCCTACAACGCCGTCATCCCGCCATCAGGCAAGGTGCTCTCTGGCGGTCTCGACTCGAACGCACTCCAGAAGCCGAAGCGCTTCTTCGGCGCCGCCCGCAACATCGAAGAGGGCGGCTCGTTGACGATCATCGCCACCGCGCTCGTCGACACCGGCTCCCGGATGGACGACGTGATCTTCGAGGAGTTCAAGGGCACCGGCAACATGGCGATCCACCTGGATCGGAAGCTGTCCGACAAGCGGGTGGTCCCGGCGATCGACATGTTGAAGAGCGGCACACGCAAGGAGGAGCTCCTGCTGCCCCGCGAGGACCTCAATCGCGTGTGGGTGCTGCGCAAGGTGCTCAACCCACTATCGCCGGTCGAGGCGATGGAGCTGCTGCTCGAGCGGATGGGGAAGACGAAGTCGAACGCCGACTTCCTCTCCGCGATGCAGAAGATGGGCTGACCCCCGTCAGCGGGGGATCGTCAGCTCGATCTCTTTCGTCTCGTCGTCCAGCAGGGTCAGCCGCTGGGCGATCTTGGCGAGCCGCTCATACGTCGCCTGTTCGCCGAATGAGGGCATGTCCTCGATCCGGACGACCGCGAGGAAGTATTCGCCCGGTGGTATCGATCCGAGCTTGAAGGTGCCGTCTGTGCGCGGGAGCGTCGACGGGCTGCCGGTCAGCATCGTCCAGCGCTCGCGCTCGGCCGGGAAGAGCAGCACGCGATAATCAGTCGCGACCTCACCCTGGCCGGTCACGACACGCCCCGCCAGCACGGCGGGCCGGTTCGAGAGGACGACCTCCAATCGGTCTTTGGCGTGAAACTCGACCGGGCGGTCGGTGACGTCGTCGTTTCCGAGCCGAACGTTCTTGACGATCCAGCCCCCGGGGAGACCGCTGACCGCAACGCCATAGGCGCCGAACAACCCGTTGAGCGTGAAGGTCAGGTCCGGCAGCACTTCGGCGTTCGGCGGCGGCCCCATCATGACCGTCGGCGAGCCGCGCTGCGGCCGCAGCATGACCCGGAGCCCTTTGACCGCCGGCGGGGTGCCCCCTTCGAACACCAGCCGGCCCGCGGCCGACACGCCTTTGGTGGTCGTCACGACCACGTTCTCGACATCGGCGCCGTCGACGTGGACTGCAACTCCTCCGACCTCACGCTCCGGCCCCGCCGCCGGCGGCATCATGCCGTTGTTCCCGACCTGCGCCACGATCGTGTAGTCGCCTGGCACGACACTGTTGAACGTGAAGTGTCCGGTCCCGTCTGTTTGTCCGCCCGAGGAGCTCATGCCAGTGCCCTCCGTGCGCACGATGCTGACTTGATTCACCGGCTTGCCCTGCGAGTCGAGCGCCGTGCCGGTGATTTTGTAGGCCCGGCCACGAGTCATGCGGATCTCGACCTCGCCGTAGTCGGTCGCCGTCAGCTCGACGACCTGGCCCTCGGATTCCGACCCGGCGTTGGGCGCGCAGGTCTTCATGTAGCGCTCGGTAGGGTCGTCACCTCCCCGGAACATGCCATTCTGCGGTGTGGCGCAGACGACGTAGCGGCCCGGCGCGAGTCCGAACAGGCGGAAACTCCCCCGATCGTCGGTGGTGAACCCGTATGGGCCGCGCATCGCGACGTTCCGGTTCGTTCCGGCCGCAGTGACGACAATCGGCACGCCCGCCAGGGGTTCGCCGAACTCGTCGGCAACGTGCCCGGTGATCGCGAGCGAGCGCCACAACGGCAAGTCGATGTTGTCGAGCGTTTGGCCCTCACCGAGCGGCAGCGGACGCCGAGGTGAGGGGCGCGTGGGATCGTGGGGGCGCGGTGCCCCGTAGGACTGAGGCAGGTATGTGACCCTAAACTCCGGCGGGTTGGAGCTCAGGTTGTAGGTGCCGGCCGGCAACCGCTCGAATGTGTATCGCCCCTGGGCGTCAGTTTTTGCCTGCCGCGGCTGTGGTGCCCGGATGGCGGCCGGCGCCCCGCTGGGCAGGGCCTCTCGAAGGGAGGCGATATCGGTCGCCAGCGTGACCATCGCGTTCGGCACCGGCGCACCGCTCTCGCGGTCGTAGACGCGTCCCTTGATTACCCCGGTGCCTTCCCGGGTCGGGGGCGGAGCCGCGCTGTCGCGCGGCGGCGCTTGCTGCAGCAGGGCGGCGACGAGCGTGCACGTCAGGACCGTTCGCAATCTCTCCTCCTCTGGCCGCCGCCGCGGGGCGGCGGCCGGTGTTTCTGAAGGTGCTACTGGGTTCTACGGGTTCCGTAGGGTGCTCACGGTGCTCGTTCGACAGGTTCTCACGGGTTCTACCAGTTCCAGTTCGCCCGCGAGTGTTCGCGCGCTTCGCGTCGCTGCGCTACGGCTCTGTGAACCGCGAGACGCGAAGCGTCGAGCGAAGAACCCGTAGAACCCCTGAGA
>DATLBX010000063.1:0-5938 GCA_035526705.1 Acidimicrobiales bacterium
CCGAGAACAAGAAGTTCAAGCGACTCGTGCGAGCCCGATCGGCGCGCACCGGCGAGTCCTATTCGACGTCGTTGCAGCACCTCCGCGCCCGTAAAACGGAGGAACCACCGATGACCGACACCCAGACCCCCCCCGCCGACACGCTGAGCTGCTCCTTCTGCGGGAAGTCGCAGAAGCAGGTGAGGAAGCTGATCGCCGGACCTGCCGAGGTGTGCATCTGCAATGAGTGCATCGACCTTTGCACCGACATCATCTCTGAGGACGCAGACGATGAGATCACGCCATCCGCGGAACAGCAGGCCGCGGTGTGGGCGGCCATGCTCAAGAGCCGCGCTCTGTCGGCGCGAAGTGCCGAACAGAACCTCGAGAAGATCGTCCGGCAAGCCCGAGCCAAGGGAGTCTCATGGGACTCGATCGCCGAGTCGCTCGGGCTTAGTGCGGACGAGGCGGCCAGTCGATGGGGCGATTCGGCTCCGTAGACGGCTCGCGTCGGGCGAGTAGTTCGTCCGCGCGGCGGTAGCGCTGGTCGGCGGTGCCGACGATGTGGGCGAGCCAGCGGCGCACCTCGTCGGCCTCGAGGTAGTCGACATAGATCATCATCTGCTCCAGATCCAGCCAATCCTTCGTGCGGTCGAACACGGCCTTGCAGACCATGAGGTGCTCCGGCGCGAGGACTGGAATCGTGCCGGCCTGGAATGGAACCATTCGACTCCGTTGAGCGAACGCCTGGTGAACCTCGTCGTACTCGAAGAACAGATCGACCGGGTTGCGTCCCCACCGCAAACGGCACTGGCCGTCCCGCTCGAGCGCGTCGGAGGGTGGGTCCCATGGAATCCCGAGCGGATCTAGCGCAGCGGCGACGTCGGCTGCCCCCGCCACGGGTACGAAGACGTTGACGTCGATGTCGACGGTGACGCGGGGCTCCGCGTAATAACCCAGCGCGATCGCACCGCCGAAGGCGTGAGCGATATCGGCGCGGTCGAGCGCGTCGTGGAGCGAGACGACCTTCGCGTCGAGGGACAGCTCCGCCATCAGCGCGCCCGGAGCAAGGGCATCTCGAGCGGGCCCGGTTTCCACTCCCCGGGGAATGCGTTCGCCGCGCTCAAGAGGTCCGCCACCGTCTCGCCACGCGCCTCGAGCGAGGATCCCACCCAAGTTGCCCCCTCCGGCCTGTGCGATCGGTCCGGCAGCGCGGCTTGGAGTTCCTGAGTGAGAGCTACCGAGGGACGCTCACCCTCGGCGATCTCGCGCAGCAACTCGCGTGCCAGCTGGTCGGCCCGGCGGAGCTGCACGGGAGCGCCGGCTCGCGAGGCGCTGCCCACTGTGTGGGTGTCGTCGAAGTCGGTCGTCGCTCGTTCACGAGCCAGCTCGAGGGTCTCGCGAGTGAGAACCGAGAATGTGGCGAGCGTGCGCGACCGCGGCCCGCTGTCGGTCGATACGGCCTCGCGGATCTCCCAGCGATCCTTAGGCCGTCGGACTACAAACGCCATAGTGGGTAGTCTACCCACTACTAAGAATCAGCTGCATCACCACTACGTCCAGCCAGCGGTTGAATTTTCGGCCCACCTCGCGCTCGACGCCCACTTGGGCGAAGCCGCAGGCGCGGTGCAGGCCGATGGACACCTCGTTGTGGCCGACGATCCGCCCGATGAGCGAGTGGAAGCCGTGCTCCCGGCCCACCCGGATCAGTTCGACCAAAAGGGCTCTACCGATGCCGCGCCCGCGTGTGGCCTCCGCGACATAGACCGAGTCCTCCACGGTCGTGGCATACGCGGGACGGGGCCGATACGGCGACAGCGACCCGAACCCGAGCACCGTGCCGTCGGGGTCCAGTGCGACGACCGCCGGATGGGCCCCGGCGTGGTCGGCGAGCCAGGTGAGCTGCTGCTCGAGCGTGCGCGGCACCAGATCGAAGGTGTCGGTGGTCGCGGTGACCGCGTGGTTGTAGATCGCCAGGATTCCCCCGGCGTGCTCGGCGGTCGCTGCCGTCACGGTCCATTCCGCACCGGCCACGACGCCGGACGATAGGCCAGGGTGCCCGGCTAGGATGTGACGCCCGGTTCGCCCGGGAGCCGGCCCTTCAACCGAGGGCACTTCTAGATCGCCCCCTTAGCTCAGTAGGTAGAGCACCGCCATGGTAAGGCGGTTGTCGTCGGTTCGATTCCGACAGGGGGCTCGCTTTTGGCCGTCATACTGGGGGCGCCTGGCGGCGTAGCTCAGCCGGTAAGAGCACTCGGCTCATAATCGAGGGGTCGTGGGTTCGAGTCCCACCGCCGCTACCAAATAGGAAGAAAATCAGGAGAACGAAATGGCACGAAGCGACAAGCGGGTCAAGGTCACCCTGGCCTGCGAGACGTGCAAGCGGCGCAACTACATCACGATGAAGTCGAAGCTCAACGACCGCGACCGGATCGAGATGAAGAAGTACTGCCGCTGGGAGCGCGCCCACACCCTCCACCGGGAAACCCGGTAATCGCTGGTCCCTTGACCACGGCCGGGCGCCGGGGAGGGACCCGGCGCACCGGAGGCGTTCCGCTCGAGCACGGGTTGACTGTGTCCATGCGGGCAGGGACGGGGTAACCCCATGGGGAACGACGAGGTCCAATCAGCGATGTCAGCAGAGCTGGCTGAGTTGGTTGAAGCCGCTCGTGAGGGCGATCAGGGTGCTTTCGAGCAACTGGTCCGCTTGACCACGGCGGAGACCTACACGCTCGCGCTGCGCCTGACCGGCAACGAAGAGGACGCGAGAGACGTGACGCAAGAGGCCTACATCCGGGCTTACAGGGGCCTCAAGAACTTCCGCGGCGACGCGCGCTTCACGACCTGGCTCTACAGGATCACGGCGAACTGCGCCTCCACGAACCGCGGCCGCCAGGCCAAGCACCGTCACGACGAGCTGACCGACGACACGCCGTTGGCGGACCTCCGCCGGGAATCGGACCCCGAAGGCCGGGCCGAGGACTCGTTGGACCGCGACCGCGTCAGCGCGGCGCTCAACGACCTTCCCGACACGCTGCGCCGGGTCGTCGTACTGCGCGACATCTACGACCTGCCGCACGAGGCCATCGCCGAGGAGCTCGGCATCACCGAAGGGGCCGCAAAGGTGCGGCTACACCGAGCCCGGCAGAAGCTGCGCGAGCGCCTCTTCCCACTCCGGACAGAGCCCGAGGAGGTGCCCAATGCGGTGTGAAGACGTTGCTCTCCAGCTGGCCGAGGCGGCCGATGGATCGGAAATCGTCGACCGGCCCGTCCTGGGCCATATAGAGCACTGCCTGCGCTGCCAGGCCGAGGCGGTTCAGTACCGCAGGCTGCTCAAGGCGCTCCGGCACCTCCGCACGCAGGTGATCGAGCCCGCTCCCGGCTTGCTGGCCGAGGTGCTCGCCGGCATCGAGTCGGCAGGGGAGCGCCGGGCCATCCGCTCGATGCTCACCGGCCGCCGGGCCGCGTACATGGGCGGCATCGCGGTCGCCGGCTCGGCTGCCGCGGCCGGGGCCATCCTCCTGGCCCGGCATCGAAAAGGGCTGAAGCTGGCGTCGTAGGGCTTCTCGGACTGGCCTGAAACGACGGCCGGGCGTGGGTCGGGCCCCACGCTCCGGAGGAGGGGCGGGTTGGGGCGCCCGCCCCGGGCAGCAAACACAGCTAACCTGAGTTGCTCCCCCGAGGGCAGTAGCTCAATTTGGCAGAGCACCGGTCTCCAAAACCGGCGGTTGGGGGTTCGAGTCCCTCCTGCCCTGCGCCAGCGCGTTGAGGCAGGCCTCACCGTGTGTTAGTTCCAGAGGTTTCTTATGAATCGACAGACGAAGCGGATGCTCCAGAAGCAGGGTCAGCTCGCGCCCGATGGCACCCCGATTGCCAACCGGGAGGCGGCTGCTCAGCGCCAGGCGGGACGGCCGGCCAAGTCCGAGCGCACCTCCGCGCCCGAATTCCTTCGCGGCGTGCGCAGCGAACTCCGTAAGGTTGCGTGGCCAACTCGCGGCGAGGTCATCAACCTGTCGCTCATCGTGCTCTTCACCTTGGCGATCTTGATGTCGCTGATCTTCGTGCTCGACTTTGCTTTCGCAAAGGCGATCCTGTTCCTCTTCGAGGCTTGATGACCATCACCGACGACCAGCCACTGGAGAACGAGACCTTGTCGCAGGACAACAACGACGACGCTCAGAGCGCCGAGGCCGCCGCGGCGGAGACGGACGCGCCCGAGTCCGAGAAGCCCGAGTTCGGCACTGAGCAAACCGCGGCCGCCACCGAGGCCTCGCTCGTCGAGGCGCTCGGGGTGCCTTCAGCCGCGCCGGCCGAATCAGTCTCCGCAGAGGACCTGCTCGGCGAGCAGTCCTTCGACGCGTCCGACGATGCCGATGACGAAGACGACGAGGACGACGAAGAAGAGGCCGAGCCCGTCGAGAGCCCCTACGACCGCCCCGGTCAGTGGTTCGTCGTGCACAGCTACGCCGGTTACGAGAACAAGGTGAAGTCGAACCTCGAGAGTCGCATCGCCTCCATGAACATGGAGGAGAGCATCTACGAGGTCGTCATCCCCATGGAAGACGTGGTCGAGTTCAAGAACGGCAAGAAGGTCGTCGTGCAGAAGAAGGTATTCCCGGGCTACCTGCTCGTGCGCTGCCACCTGGAGGACGCCTCTTGGCAGGTCATCCGCAACACGCCTGGTGTCACCGGATTCGTTTCGGGCGGCTCCAAGCCTGCACCGCTGTCGCGGCACGACGTGGAGACCTTCCTGCAGGTCAAGCCCGAAGGCGAGATCACGCGAAGCAAGACGCGCCCCCGCCTGGACTTCGAGCTGGGCGAATCCGTCCGGGTGCGCGAAGGGCCCTTCGCCGACTTCTCGGGCGCCATCGCCGAGATCGACGAGGACCGCTTGAAGGTCAAAGTGCTTGTCAACATCTTCGGCCGCGAGACGCCCGTCGAGCTCGATTTCAACCAGATCGCAAAGTTGTAGGGAGAGAGAAGTGGCAAAGAAGAAGGTCAAGGCAATCGTCAAGATCCAGCTCGACGCGGGGAAGGCCTCTCCTGCGCCGCCCGTTGGTACGGCCCTCGGGCCGCACGGCGTTCAGACGATGGAATTCGTGAAGCAGTACAACGACCGCACGGCCGACCGCGCGGGCGAGGTTGTCCCGGTGGAGATCACGATCTTCGAGGACAACTCCTTCACCTTCATCCTCAAGACTCCTCCCACCGCCGCGCTGATCCGCTCCACCCTCGGCATCGAGAAGGGCGCCAACACCACCGGCACACAGCAGGTCGGCACGTTGACCGACGCGCAGGTGACCGAGATCGCCCAGAAGAAAATGCCCGACCTCAACGCCAACGACATCGAGGCGGCCAAGAAGCAGGTCGCCGGCTCCGCACGCTCCATGGGCGTGCAGGTCAAGTAAGGAAGACGACAGTGACTTTCAGAGGCAAGAAGTACGCCAACGCGGCCAAGGCCTTCGACCCGGAGTCCGTGCACGGCCCGGCCGAGGCCGTCGAGTTGATCAAGGCTCACCAGACCTCGAAGTTCGACGAGACCGTCGAGCTCGCTGTCCGGCTCGGCGTCGACCCCCGCAAGGCCGATCAGATCGTCCGCGGCACAGTCCCGTTGCCGTCGGGCACCGGGAAGGACGTCCGCGTCGCGGTGTTCGCCCAGGGCGACGCCGCCATCCAGGCCCGCGAGGCCGGAGCCGACGTGGTCGGCGCCGACGACCTCGTAACGAAGGTCGAGGGCGGGTTCCTGGACTTCGACGTCGCCATCGCCACGCCTGACCTCATGGGCCAGGTCGGAAAGCTGGGCCGCAAGCTCGGCCCGCGCGGTCTCATGCCCAACCCGAAGACCGGCACCGTCACGATGGACGTCGCCAAGGCCGTCGCCGACTTCAAGGGCGGCAAGGTGGAGTACCGCACCGACAAGTTCGGCAACGTCCACGTGCCGATCGGCAAGAAGTCATTC
>DATLBX010000064.1:0-25729 GCA_035526705.1 Acidimicrobiales bacterium
CTCCCACCTATCCTACACAATCCGTACCAAAACCCAACATCAAGTTATAGTAAAGGTCCACGGGGTCTTTCCGTCCTGTCGCAGCTAACGAGCATCTTTACTCGTACTTCAATTTCGCCGGGTCTGTGGTTGAGACAGTAGGAAAGTCGTTACGCCATTCGTGCAGGTCGGAACTTACCCGACTAGGAATTTCGCTACCTTAGGACCCTTATAGTTAGGGCCGCCGTTTACCGGGGCTTAGGTTCAGAGCTTCGCTCTTGCGAGCTAACCCTTCCCCGTAACCTTCCGGCACCGGGCAGGCGTCACAGCGTATACATCGCCTTGCGGCTTGGCACGCTGCTGTGTTTTTAGTAAACAGTCGCTATCCCCTGGTCTCTGCGGCCTCGCCACGCTCCGGACGTAAAGTCCTTCACGCTACGAGGCCCTCCTTCTCCCGAAGTTACGGAGGTATTTTGCCGAGTTCCTTAACCACAGTTCTCCCGATCGCCTTGGTATTCTCTACCTGCCCACCTGCGTCGGTTTGGGGTACGGGCACCGTGCCAGCTCGCTAGAGGCTTTTCTTGGCAGCATGGGATCAGTGACTTCGCCTTGTGCGGCTCGGCATCGCGTCTCAGGCTTAATGGGGACCGGATTTACCTAGGCCCCGCCCTACACGCTTACCCCAGGACAACCAACGCCTGGGATCACCTACCCTCCTGCGTCCCCCCATCGCTGTCCGCCTCAGGGTTGGTCGGTTCGCCCGAAGGCAGCCCCTTAGTACCCCTGAATTGGAATGGGCGCGGACACGGTGGTACCGGAATATCAACCGGTTGTGCATCGACTACGCCTTTCGGCCTCGCCTTAGCTCCCGACTCACCCTGAGCGGATTAGCCTTGCTCAGGAACCCTTGGGCTTACGGCGGAGGGGTTTCTCACCCCTCTCTCGCTACTCATGCCAGCATTCTCACTCGAACGCGCTCCACGACGGTTCACACCGCCGCTTCTCTGCAGGTTCGACGCTCCCCTACCACTCCCGTCGAATCAACGACGGAAATCCGCAGCTTCGGCTCTAGGCTTGAGCCCCGTTACATCGTCCGCGCAGGACCACTCGACCAGTGAGCTATTACGCACTCTTTCAAGGGTGGCTGCTTCTAAGCCAACCTCCTGGCTGTCTGGGCAATCCCACATCGTTTTCCACTTAGCCTAGAATTTGGGGCCTTAGCTGGCGGTCTGGGCTGTTTCCCTTTCGACCAACGAAGCTCATCCCCCGTGGTCTCACTGCCGAGCTCTAAAGCAATGGCATTCGGAGTTTGGTTGGGGTCGGTAAGCTTGTAGGCCCCCTAACCCATCCAGTGCTCTACCTCCACTGCTGAACGCCCGACGCTGCACCTAAATGCATTTCGGGGAGAACCAGCTATCACCGAGTTTGATTGGCCTTTCACCCCTTGCCACAGGTCATCCCCTCAGTTTTCAACCTAAGTGGGTTCGGCCCTCCACGAGGTCTTACCCTCGCTTCAGCCTGCCCATGGCAAGATCACTCGGCTTCGGGTCTACCGCAAGCGACTGAATGCCCTATTCAGACTCGCTTTCGCTCCGGCTCCCCCTCACGGGTTAACCTCGCCACCTACGGTAACTCGCTGGCTCATTCTTCAAAAGGCACGCCATCACGGCCATGCGGCGAACCGCATGACGACGCTCTGACTGTTTGTGTGCCAACGGTTTCAGGTGCTATTTCACTCCCCTCCCGGGGTACTTTTCACCTTTCCCTCACGGTACTAGTTCACTATCGGTCGCCTGTGTGTACTTAGCCTTACGAAGTGGTCTTCGCAAATTCACGCCAGTTTTCACGGTCCCGGCGCTACTTGGGAACATCGAACGGAGTCTGCTAACTCTTCGCGTACAGGGCTCTTACCTACTACGGCGTGCCGTTCCAAAACACTTCCGCTGAGCTGCAGATTTGTAACTCCGTGAGGCCTCTGGTGCGGCCTCTATCGCGTCCCACGACCCCGAGCCGGCAACGCCACCAGGCTATTGCACCGACTCGGTTTGGGCTATTCCCGTTTCGCTCGCCGCTACTAAGGGAGTCGCTGTTGCTTTTCTTTCCTCGGGGTATTTAGATGTTTCAGTTCCCCCGGTTCCCTCTACCCGCCCTATGTGTTCAGGCGGGAGTCACACCCCATGACGGGTGCGGGGTTTCCCCATTCGGACATCCACGGATCGCAGTCTGGTCGGCGACTCCCCGTGGCTTTTCGCAGCCTCCCACGTCCTTCATCGGCATCAGGCGCCAAGGCATCCACCGTTGGCATTTTGTAGCTTGGAGAACAACATGTTCTTTTTGATATTTTTGGACTTGCAAATACAAGTAAAAATTGCTCGTGCTCGCTCTGCAGTTCTCAAGGTACGCGGCTAGGGACAGGGGGGCCTCGATCTACCCGTAGGCAGAGAGGAGTTCCGTCCGGAGCAGTCACGCTCTCGGAAAACGGGACAGGAACAAGTGCCGGCCACTACACACCGCGGGCGAGGAAACTGCTACCTACGAACCGTTGCGGTGCTCGTGACAGGCCAAACCAGTACATCAACTGGGAGTTGCCCTCGAGTCTCCCCTGCGGAATGCAGGTGAGCCTGAGAACTTAAGACTCCTTAGAAAGGAGGTGATCCAGCCGCACCTTCCGGTACGGCTACCTTGTTACGACTTATCCCCAATCACCGACCCCACCTTCGACGGCTCCCTCCCTAAAAGGGTTGGGCCACCGGCTTCGGGTGTTGCCGACTTTCGTGGATTGACGGGCGGTGTGTACAAGGCCCGGGAACGTATTCACCCCGGCGTTGCTGATCCGGGATTACTAGCGACTCCGACTTCATGGAGTCGAGTTGCAGACTCCAATCCGAACTGAGACCGGCTTTTTGAGATTCGCTCACCCTCGCGGGATAGCAGCTCTTTGTACCGGCCATTGTAGCATGTGTGCAGCCCTAGACGTAAGGGGCATGACGACTTGACATCATCCCCACCTTCCTCCGAGTTGGCCCCGGCAGTCTCCTACGAGTCCCCGGCATTACCCGCTGGCAACATAGGACAAGGGTTGCGCTCGTTGCGGGACTTAACCCAACATCTCACGACACGAGCTGACGACAGCCATGCACCACCTGTGTAGAGCCCCGAAGGACACCGTATCTCTACGGCTTTTCTCTACATGTCAAGCCTAGGTAAGGTTCTTCGCGTTGCCTCGGATTAAGCCACATGCTCCGCCGCTTGTGCGGGCCCCCGTCAATTCCTTTGAGTTTTAGTCTTGCGACCGTACTCCCCAGGCGGGGCACTTAGTGCGTTAGCTACGGCACGGAACCCGTTGATAAGGCCCCACACCTAGTGCCCAACGTTTACGGCGTGGACTACCAGGGTATCTAATCCTGTTCGCTACCCACGCTTTCGCGCCTCAGTGTCAGTATCGGCCCAGATCACTGCCTTCGCCATCGGTGTTCCTCCTGATATC
This sequence comes from Acidimicrobiales bacterium, assembly GCA_035526705.1. Lineage (GTDB taxonomy): Bacteria > Actinomycetota > Acidimicrobiia > Acidimicrobiales > JAHWKP01 > JAHWKP01. The sequence goes on from DATLBX010000064.1 coordinate 3,467, forward strand.
TCCGCATTTCACCGCTACACCAGGAATTCCGTGATCCCCTACCGAACTCTAGCCACGACAGTATCGAGTGGCGTCTCCAGGTTGAGCCTGGAGTTTTCACATCCGACTTGTCGAGCCACCTACGCGCTCTTTACGCCCAATAAATCCGGACAACGCTCGCCCCCTACGTATTACCGCGGCTGCTGGCACGTAGTTGGCCGGGGCTTCTTCTGCAGGTACCGTCAATTTCGTCCCTGCTGAAAGGGGTTTACAACCCGAAGGCATTCATCCCCCACGCGGCGTTACTGCGTCAGGCTTTCGCCCATTGCGCAAGATTCCCCGCTGCTGCCTCCCGTAGGAGTCTGGGCCGTGTCTCAGTCCCAGTGTGGCTGATCGTCCTCTCAGACCAGCTACCCGTCGTCGCCTTGGTGGGCCGTTACCCCACCAACAAGCTGATAGGCCGCGAGCCCCTCCCGAAGCGGAAATCCATTTCCTCAGTCCCTCATGCGGGGGTCTGGGGATATCCGGTATTAGCACCGGTTTCCCGGTGTTATCCCAGTCTTCGGGGCAGGTTGCTCACGTGTTACGCACCCGTTCGCCACTAGGTCTTCACCACTATTGCTAGTGGATGGACCTCGTTCGACTTGCATGCGTTAAGTACGCCGCCAGCGTTCGTCCTGAGCCAGGATCAAACTCTCCGTCGAGATCTCGAAAGAGCCGAAGCCCTTTCTAAATCCAATTGATCCTTCCATGCCCGGTTGCGGGTGTCCCGCACGAACATAGGAGGATCAGAAGCACCACTTTTGGTCTGGGCGGAGTTGGGACCCCGTCCGTGTTGCCGACCGCCGGTGGATGAAACTCATCCTGGCACCAAGAACTACGTCTGACTTGTATAAAAAGTAAGACATTGTCCGTCAGTGCTTTTGGAATGACTTAGGTAGAAGGCTTTGAGGCCTTCCACCAGGTATTAATCCGCACTGGCTTTTTTTGGCTTGTCCCTATCCCGTTTTCAAAGAGCGCGCCGCTCGCACATCCCGAAGGAGTGGTGCGTAGCCGGTGCATCGGGGCGGACACATCCCCGGAGGGCTGTGCGGTTCCCCGACACGCTCGCCTCCTCGGTCGTACCGCGGTTGCAGTACTGCCTAAGGAGAGCCTGGTTACTGTAGGGACTTCCCGACCGGTTGTCAAACCGGGGAGATGTATCCGGCGGCTGGCCACCCCAACCCAGCGGCAGCGAGCGTGGGGGCCCACCCGCGGCCGCCCCGGGCCGGCCGCGGGATCCCTCTCGAACCCCTGCGGGACGTAGAGAATACAGACGTGAAAGTGCGGGCCCTCGCGGGGCTCACGGTGCTGGCCATGGTGGCGGGGGGCTGTGCCTGGGAGGGCTCCGTCCTGCGCCTCACGGCCCCGTCGGCGGCCCAGACGACCCACATCCTGGCGGCTGACGGGACCCTCATCACCACATTCCACGCAGGCGAGGACCGCGAGATCGTGCCCCTGGAGGGCATCCCCCGGGTGTTGGTCGATGCGGTCGTGGCCGTCGAGGACGAGCGCTTCTGGGAGCACTCGGGGGTGGACCCCCAGGCCATCCTGCGAGCGGCTCGCTCCAACGCCGGCGCCCGGGGGGTGGTGGAAGGGGGATCCACCATTACTCAGCAGTACATAAAGAACACCTACACCGGCAACGAGCAGAATCTGGCCCGCAAGATCAAGGAAGCCTCCCTGGCCATCCAGTTCGAGCAGCGCCACACCAAGGAACGGATTCTCGAGCTGTATCTGAATTCGGTCTATTTCGGGAACGGCGCCTACGGCGTCCAGGCAGCGGCCCAGGAGTACTTCGGTGTTCCCGTCGCCCAGGTCGACCTGGCTCGCGCTGCTCTACTTGTCGGCCTCATCCGGACGCCCTCGGCGACCGATCCCTTCGAGGACCCCGAAGGGGCCACAAAGCGACGGCTCCTGGTCCTCGAGCGCATGGCCAAGGCGGGGAAGGTCAGCCACGAGGAGGCGGCCGTCGCCGCGGCCACCCCCCTCAATCTGCGCACCACCCCCGAAGCTCGCCGGTACGCCGCCCCTCACTTCGTCGAGCAGGTGCGCCGATTCCTCCTCGAAAACGAGGCCTTCGGAGAAACACCAGAGGAGCGGCGCAACCTCGTATTCCGCGGGGGCCTCCGCGTCCAGACGACCCTCGACCTCGAGTTGCAGTCCCGCGCCGAGGAAGCCGTCAAGCGCGTCCTGTCCCGCCCCGAGCGGGATCCCGAGGCTGCTGTGGTGACCATCGATCCCAAGACCGGCCACGTGCTGGCGCTGATCGGCGGGCGAGACTTCTTCGGAGCGAGCCCGGCGGCGAAGTTCGACTTGGCCTCTCAGGGCCGCCGGCCCGCGGGATCCGCATTCAAGCCCTTCGTCCTGGCGGCCGCGATGAAGGAAGGCGTGAGTCTGGGAACGGTGTATCCCGCGCCCTCTCGCATCGTCCTGCAGACGCCGGGCGGCGGATCGTGGCCGGTCGACAACTACGAAGGCTCGGGCGGGGGCCGGCTCGATCTGGTCGACGCGACGGTGAAGAGCTCGAACACCGTCTATGCCCAGCTGATTCTCGACGTCGGGCCAGAGGACGCGATCAAGACCGCGGCGGAGATGGGCATCCGCTCCCCGCTGAATCCGTATCCGTCAGCGGTCCTCGGCACGAACGACGTCACCCCGCTCGACATGGCTTCCGCATATTCGACGCTCGCCAACCGCGGTCTGGCCACCCCGCCGACCTTCGTCACTCGGGTGACCGACGTGACCGGGAAGGTTCTGTACGAGCACAGCAGGGGTAGCCACCGGGTTCTGCCTTCGGGGCTGGTGGCTGACGAGGTTGCGGTTCTGCAGCAGGTGGTGCAGCGAGGCACCGGCGAGAAAGCCAAGATCGGCCGTCCCGTGGCCGGCAAGACCGGAACCGGCCAGCAGTGGCGGGACGCGTGGTTCGTGGGCTTCACCCCCGAGTTGACGACCGCGGTGTGGGTGGGCTTTCCCGACGCGCAGAGGTCCATGGTGCCGCCGACGACCCGGATCCGCGTGACCGGGGGTTCCTGGCCGGCGGAAATCTGGCAGCTCTACATGGCGTCGGCGCTCGCGCAAAGGCCCATCACACCGTTCCCTGCTCCGCCGCCGCCACCGAACGCGCCCGATGTCGTCGTCGAAACCGATGACGGCGATCTCGTCGGCCGAGTGACGCTCGACAACGTGGTGGGCATGCCTGCGGAACCGGCCGTCAACCGACTCAAGGAGCGGGGATTCCGTGTAATCGAGCGGATCGTGCCGAATGGTGAGTACCCGCCGGGTTACGTCGTGGACCAGTCGCCCGAACCCGGGGCGGCGGTACGACCAGGAGCCAAGGTGACGATCGCAGTCTCTGTTGCCGCGGTGTACTCGACCGTGCCGGACGTTCTCGGCAAAACGGCGTCGGAGGCGCGGGCCTTGATTGGAGCCGCGAAGCTTCGAGCTCGGGTCAAGACTGAATCGGACCCCACCGCGGAGGCTGGGACGGTCGCGTCGGGGACCGTCTGGAAGCAGTCGCCCCTCGCCGGCGACTCAGTTCAAGAAGGCGCGCTCGTCACGATTTCGGTGCAGCCCTAGACGATCGGGAAACGCTCGGTTCGCCTGCGAGGTGAAAGCGCCAGGGCAGGTCCACTGCTTTGGTGATTCCGATCCGTGGCCCCGCGACGATCTCTCCCGGCGATGTCCCGTCGTCGCGCAGTTCGATGCCCATGTCTGCTCTCACCAGATCCGCGCCGTAGTGCTCGTTGGTGATGCCGAGGGCGCGGGTCAGGTTGCCCGGGCCGCGTAGCAGGTCCGCGTCCCTTTTCGCGGTGGCGCGATCGGCCCGCATCTCTGCGAGGCCTTCGACGGGAGCCGCGGCGCGTAGGAGGACCGCAGCACCTTCGCCGTCGTCACCGCATACGACGTTGGCGCACCAGTGCACGCCGTAGCTGAAGTACACGTAGAGGTGTCCCGGGGGCCCGAACATCGCCTTGGTGCGCGCCGTGAGCCCGCGGAAGGTGTGGCTCGCGGGATCCGACTGCCGGCCGCCGTAAGCCTCTACTTCGACGATGCGCGCCACTCGCTCACCGTGGACGATCAGCTTGTTCAGGAGATGGGGCGCGAGCTCCTCGGGTTGCCGCGAATAGAACTCGCGGCCCATGCGTCTGCCCGCGGTCAAATCCGATCTGTGTCGGCGGCAAGTCGGGTGCGGAACCGCTCCATCTGCTCATTGACCGCGACCTGTCCGGCTCCTCCCGCCGTCTGCCGCCGGCCCAGCGCGGCGCCCGGCGCCAAGAGCGCTGTGGCCTCCTGACCGAGGCCGGGATGCGCAGCCACCAGCTCGGCGAGCGGCACCCCGCGCTCGACGGCGTCTCGCACCAGCGAGCCGATCAGTGCGTGGGCCTGCCGGAACGGCAGCCCTCGCTCCACAAGCCACTCGGCCAGGTCGGTGGCCGATGCGCCAGGGTGGTCGGCGGCTTCCTTCATCCGTTCGACGTCGAAATGCAGAGTCCGCAAGGCTCCGGCCATCACCTCGAGCCCGGTGCGGACCTGATCGAGGGCGTCGAAGAGCGGCTCCTTGTCCTCTTGAAGATCCCGGTTGTACGAGAGGGGCAGGCCCTTCAGCGTCGCCAGGAATCCGGCGAGGTGGCCGATCATTCTCCCCGCCTTCCCACGCGCCAACTCCGCCAGGTCGGGGTTCTTCTTCTGCGGCAACATCGAGCTTCCCGTGGACCACGAGTCGTCGAGGTGGCAGAAGCCGAACTCCGACGTGGACCAGATCACGAGCTCCTCCCCAATGCGGCTGAGGTGGATACCGAGTAGAGCCAAGGCAAAAAGCGACTCAGCCACGAAGTCCCGATCGGACACGGCGTCGAGAGAGTTCTCGAAGCGCGCCCCGAAGCCGAGTTCGTCGGCGGTCAGATCCGGGTCGAGGGGCAGGGAGGAGCCCGCCAGCGCCCCCGCTCCCAGCGGGGAGACATCGGTGCGCCGGCGGGCGTCGAGCAGGCGATCGACATCGCGCGCCAAGGCCCATCCGTGGGCCAGTAGATGGTGCGCCAACGGCACGGGCTGCGCCCGCTGCAGGTGCGTGTATCCGGGCAGGTAGGCGTCGCCGGCGACCTCGGCTCGCTCCAGGAGGACGCGCTGCAGCTCCAACGCCCGCTCGGCCACCTGGGTGAGACCCCGCCGGGTGAAGAGGCGAAGGGCGGTTGCGACCTGATCGTTGCGGCTCCGCCCGGTGTGGACCTTCGCGCCGGCGTCGCCGGCCAGCTCCGTGACTCGGCGTTCGATCGCGGTGTGAATGTCCTCGTCGGTCGGCGCGAATGCGAAAGTGCCCCCAGAGAGCTCGACTTCGACCCGGTCCAGTGCGGTACCGATGACGGCGGCCTCGTCGGCCGTGAGCAGGCCGGCCTTGGCCAGGCCGTGTACATGCGCCCTCGTACCCGCGAGGTCGTCGGGGGCGAGACGCACGTCGAATCCGATACTGACCGTGTACGCGAGCATCGATGGGTCCGGCGCGGCCTCCAGCCTGCCTTCCCAGAGGGTCACGAGCTCCTCTGTTTCTTGGCCCACATTTCGGTGCTGAGCCCCCAGAGGCGGACGAAGCCCGCCGCGTCCTGATGGCGGAAGGAGTCCTCGGCGTCGTAGGTAGCCAAATCGTGCTGATAGAGCGCGTTCGGACTGCGACGCCCCACGATGTCGCATCGACCGGGCGCGCACAGTAGGCGGACTTCGCCGGTCACCCAGCGCTGAGTCGACGCGATGAAGGCATCGAAGGCCTCGCGCAACGGCGAGAACCAGTAGCCGTCGTAGACGATCTCTGTCCACCGGGGCTCGAGGCGGACCTTTTCATGGGCGACGTCGCGCTCCAACGTCAAACCTTCCAGGTCACGATGAGCGGCAATCAGGGCCAGCGCGGCAGGCGCCTCGTAGATCTCGCGCGTCTTGATACCGACCCGCCGGTTCTCCACCATGTCGATCCTTCCCCAACCGGTCGGCCCGATCAGCGCGGTCAAGCGCTGTACCAACTGGTCGAGCGGCAGGTGTTCACCGTCGATCGTCACTGGACGCCCCTGCTCGAAGCCCACAGTCACTTCGAAGGCCTCGGTCGCGCTGACGCGCGTCTGCGCGTAGATCTCCTCCGGTGGCTGGCGCCACGGATCCTCCAACACGCCGCACTCGATGGCGCGACCCCAAAGGTTCTGATCGATCGAATACGGGTTGTCGGCGCGCACGGTCACAGGGATGTCGTGCTTCGCGGCGTAGTCGATGGAGTCAGACCGACTCAGGCCCCACTCCCGGACGGGCGCGAGGATCTCTATGTCCGGAGCGAGAGCGCGCGCCGCCACTTCGAATCGGAGTTGGTCGTTCCCTTTGCCCGTGCAACCGTGCGCAATCGCGTCCGCGCCCATCTCCTGGGCAACCTGGACCAATCGTCGCACGATCACCGGCCGCGTCAGCGAGGAGATGAGCGGGTAACGGTTCTCGTAGAGCGCGTTGGCCGCGATGGCCGGCGCCAGGAACTCCGCGGCAAACTCCGACCGAAGGTCGGCCACGTGCGCCTCGATGGCCCCGGCTGTCAGGGCGCGCTGCCGCACCGGCTCCAGATCCTCCCCCTGGCCGACATCCGCGGCGAGGGCGATGATCTCGCAGCCCCACTCCTCCGTCATCCAGCGGACGGCGACTGATGTATCCAGCCCCCCGCTGTAGGCCAACACAACTTTTTTGCCCATCTATGCCTCCGGCAATTCGCGCGAGCGCTCATGGCTGTGCGGCGGGGACCCCACCCCCGCCACTCGGCGGCAGGTCGGGGGATAGAAACAGTTAGGCATTTTGTGGCTCCTTCGAGAGTCCTGCGAGCTCTGACAGTTTCCTTGCGACTTTGGTGCCCCCGTTGGCAGAGGCGGTGATGACGAGAATGGTGTCGTCTCCGGCGACGGTACCCAGGACGCCTTCGAGGCCGGCGCGGTCGATAGCCGAACCGACGACGTGCGCCGAACCAGGGGGGGTCTTGACGACCACGAGGTTGGCCGAAGCGTTGACCTCCGCCACCCACTCACCGAGTACCCGCCTCAGCTGGTCCGGGGGAGCAACCTGGTGGTGGGCCCGCTCCGGGATCGCGTAGACGGGCTCCCCTCCCGGGACGCGAACCTTCACCGCTCCCAACTCTTCGAGATCCCTCGACACGGTGGCCTGAGTTGCTGAGGCTCCGTTACTTCCCAATAGCTCGACGAGCATCGTCTGACTGGTGACGCGCTGCGTCTGGAGCAACTCCACAATCCGTCGCTGTCTGCCGGTCTTGGTCACGCGTGAACCGGCGGCTGGCCGAGGGCCGACGTTCGGCCCGTGGTGTCGAGAAGGAAGAGGAGAAGGCCCCGCGCCGTGTGGAGACGGTTTTCGGCCTGGTTCCAGGCCGCGCTGCGGGGCCCGTCGATCACGTCGGAGGTGACTTCCTCGCCGCGATGGGCCGGGAGGCAATGGAGGAACGGGGCATTCGGCGCGGCCCGCGACATGAGACGCGAGTCGATCGTCCATCCGGTAAACGCCATTCGTCGAACTCCGGCTTCGGCCTCATGACCCATGGACGACCACACGTCGGTGCACACCGCGTCCGCGCCTTCGACTGCGCCTGCGGGGTTGTCGAACGTGTCCACCCCCGCCCCGAAGCGCCGGATCCTGTCGAGGTCGGCGGCGTCGAGGCCATAGCCGCCAGGCGAAGCGATGCGCACATGGACCCCGAGCGCCGCTGCCCCCAGCGCCAAGGAACGGCACACGTTGTTGCCATCGCCCACCCACGCGACGCTCCGGCCCTTGAACTTCCCCCACACGTTGCGCAGGGTGAGCAGGTCGGCGAGTGCCTGACAGGGATGGGCGCGGTCGGAAAGAAGGTTCACCACCGGCACCGACGACACGGTGGCCATGGCGCGGACCGCCGCGTCCTCGTTTACGCGGACCCCTACCAATGCGTGGAACCGCGCCAGGACCAGGGCGATGTCCGTCGCGGGTTCACGCACGCCGATCCCCACCTCGGCCCCCTGCATGGTGACGGGATGGCCTCCGAGCTGCGAGACGGCAACCTCCATCGCGTTGCGGGTCCGGAGCGAGGGCTTCTCGAAAACCAGGCCGACGGTGCGGCCGGCCAGCAGGGGCGGTCGGTCGGGCGCTACCGACAAGTCCAGGACGCGCTCGATCTCATCGGGCGAGAGATCGTCGATCTCCATGAAGTGCCGCGGTCGACTCACGATGCGAGCACGTGGCGGAGGATCGACACCGCTTCCCCGATTTCGTCCTCGCCGACTAGGAGCGAAGGGGCGAAGCGGAGCGCGGTGTCAGATACGCCGTTGATGACGAGCCCCGCCGCCAGCGCCTTGCTGGCGACCCCTCTTGCGTCCGCCCCCGGCCCGAGCTCGGCCGCGAGGAGAAGCCCCCTGCCCCGGACTTCGCGAACTGCATGCAGGTCCCGGAGGGCAGCAGACAGGATTCGCCCGGATTCCGCGGCCCGCGCTGGGGCATTCTCCCGCTCCATGACCCGGAGCACGGCCTGCGCCGCAGCCGTCGCCAGCGGCTGACCCCCGAAGGTCGTCGCGTGATCACCGGGCAGGAAGGCCTCCGCGACCTCGCGGCGCGCCCAGCACGCGCCAATTGGAACGCCGTTACCCAGGGCCTTGGCCATTGTGACGACATCGGGTCTCACGTCGTCGTGCTGGAAGGCGAACCACTCCCCCGTGCGGGCCAAGCCGGATTGAACCTCATCGACGATCAAGAGCACGCCTCGCTCGTCGCAGAGCCGCCGCATCTCCGCGAGATATCCGGGGGGCACCGGGTTGATTCCACCCTCGCCTTGGACGACTTCGAGAAGAACCGCAGCGACGTCGGGAGTGAGGGCAGCCTCGACCGCAGCCGCATCACCGAAGGCCACATGCCGAAAGCCTTCGGGCAGAGGCTGAAATGGCTCGTGCTTGGCGGGCTGACCGGTGGCATGAAGCGTGGCGAGCGTCCGGCCGTGGAAAGAGCCGTACGCGCTGAGCACGACGTGTCGCCCTCGCCCACCCCACTTCCGAGCCAGCTTTATGGCGCACTCGTTGGCTTCGGCGCCCGAGTTGCAGAAGAAGGTGGATCCATCACCCGAGTCGATGAGCCTGTTCAGCGTTTCCGCGACGTCGGGACCCACCTCGTTGGCAAAGAGGTTGGAGACATGGAGCAACTTCCTGGCCTGAGCCGCTACTGCGTCCGCCACCTCCGGATGCGCGTGTCCCAGTGAGGTCACGCCCAAGCCGGAGAGGAAGTCCAGGTACCGCTTGCCCTCGTCGTCCCAGAGCCTCGATCCCTCGCCCTTCACGAAGGTCACCGGCGCTGGTGGGTAGGTCGTCATAAGGAAGGGGGCGGTGCTCACGGCGTCACCATCGTTCCGATGCCCTCGGCGGTGAACAACTCGAGCAACAGGGCATGCGGTAGCCCGCCGTCGAGGACGTGCGCCTGGGCGACGCCGGAGGCCAGCGCGCTGAGACACCCGCCGGCTTTCGGGATCATTCCCGAGCCCACTCCCCCGTCGTTGATGAGCTTGCGCAGACCGTCGGCGGTCAAGGTCCGCTGCACGCTCGAGGGGTCCTCGGCGACGGCGCGTATCCCCTCGACGTCAGTCAGGTACACCAGCTTGGCCGCTCCCAACGCAGTCGCCACAGCGGCGGCGACGGTGTCCGCGTTGATGTTGTAGGCCTGGCCCGCCGCGTCCGAGCCGATGGTGGCGATGACTGGGATCAGTTCCTCGGCCAGGAGACGCTCGAGGATGCTCACGTTCATGCCGCCCACAGTCCCGACGAAGCCCAAGGCGGGATCGGCGGCTTCGGCGGTGATCAAACCCGCGTCCTCCCCGGACAACCCCACTGCCCATGGGGCATGCACGTTGATCGCCCCCACCAGATCTCGGTTGACCTTCCCTACGAGGACCATGCGCGCTATGTCGAGCGTCTCCGCGTCCGTCACCCGCAGTCCGTCACGCAATTCGGGAACCTTGCCCAGCCTTCGCATCAGCTCGCTGATCTGCGGACCGCCGCCGTGCACGACCACCGGGAGAATGCCGACGGTGCGAAGTAGAACGACGTCGGCGGCGAAGTCCGCCAGCTGCGCGTCGTGCTGGTCCCGGGCCGCGGCACTCGGACCTCCGGCCGGCAGCGATGAGGTGCTCCGATCGAGGCCGGTAGTCCCGTGCACCGAGCCTCCGTACTTGACGACGACTACCTTGCCGCGGAAGCGGTGGATGAAGGGCAAGGCCTCGGCGAGAACTCTCGCCGTGTCCTGTGCGGTCAACCCACCCATCAGCTGGTCCGCATATTTTCGGCGATGTAGGCGGGGCTGAGATCTGTGGTCGTGACGGTCGCCGACGACGTGCCCAGACCGAGGTCTGCAACTACTTCCAGCTCACGCCCCTGCATGTGTTCCGCCACCGCGTGCGCGTCGTGGTCGAGCGCGGTCCCCGCCGCGCACACAGTCACTCCGCCGTATGCGACGGAGACGAGCTCCGGATTGAACGCCGCCCCCGAGGCGCCGAGCTCGCTGACGACGCGCCCCCAGTACGGATCACCGCCGTGGAACGAGCACTGCACCAATTGACTTTGCGCGACCGCACGCGCCGCCACGGCGGCGTCCTCAGGCGAAGCCGCGCCCGAAACGGTGATCCGGGCCCGCTTTGTGGCCCCCTCCGCGTCCGCAACCATTTGGTCGGCGAGATCACGGCACACCTCGGTGACGGCCTCCACGAAGGCCTCCATGGATGCCGGAGGCCCGGCCAGCCCGGAGGCCATCAGGATCACAGTGTCGTTCGTAGACGTGGCGCCGTCTACATCGATCGTGTTGAACGAACGCTCCGCCGCAAGGGTCAAGGTCGAACGCAAGGTGGCGTGGTCCACTTCTGCGTCGGTTGTCAAGACCGCGAGCATGGTGGCGTGGGGGGCGGGGCCCCCGCCGGTGGTGGCGTGGGGGGCGGGCGGGGCAAGGCGGGGCGAGAGCATTGCGGCGCCCTTGGCCATGCCGCCGACGGTCCACCCGTCACCCGAGCGGACCGATTCCTTCACTCGGGTGTCGGTAGTGAGGATGGCCAGTGCCGCGCCCGCGCCATCCGACGAAAGGTCTGTCGCCAGCTTCGGGATCCCTTCGAGGATTCTTTCGACGGGCAGAGGAATGCCGATCAGGCCCGTCGAGCAGACCAGTACCTCCTCGGTACTGCAGCCCAACTCGGCGCTGACCGCGGTGCAGGTCGCTTGAGCAGCCTCGCGCCCCGTCGCGCCCGTGGCCGCGTTGGCGTTGCCGGAGTTGAGCACGACCGCGGTGGCGTGCCCCCCCGACGCCGCGAGGTGCGTCAACGTGATGAGCACAGGAGCGGCCTTGGCCTTGTTGGCCGTCACCACGGCCGCAACCGGGACGGCGCGGCGGTCCGCAGTGGCTACCAGCGCCAGGTCAGGCGCGCCGGACTCCTTGACTCCGCAGGCAACGCCTGAAGCCACGAACCCGGCCGCGGCCGTCACGCTCATGGGTACAGCCCCACCGTCGAAAGTCCGGACGTCTCCGGTAGTCCCAATGCGAGGTTCGCGCATTGCACGGCCTGCCCTGCGGCACCCTTCACGAGGTTGTCGAGCGCAGCGATAGCGATGAGCCAGCCGGTGCGCTCGTCGACCCGAGCGGTCAGGTGCACCGAGTTCGACCCGAGGGTGTGTTTCGTCTGAGGTGACGTCTCAGTCACTTGCACGAACGGTTCATCGCGATAGGTCTCCCGCAGTAACTCGAGCGCGGCTGCAGTGGTGCGTGGGCCGTCTGCACGCGCCCGGGCGTAACAAGTGGCGAGGATGCCTCGTGTCATCGGGGCGAGGTGGGGCGTGAAGAGCACCTGCGCTCCCCCGCCGAGCGCCTGCTCCATTTCCGGGGTGTGGCGGTGGTGCAACAGGCCGTAGGCGGTGAAGTTCTCGTTGGCGGACCCGAAGTGGGTGACGCCGCTCGGGTTGCGCCCTGCGCCGGAAACGCCACTCGCCGCGTCAACGATCAGCCCGTTCGGCTCGACCGCACCCGCGCGGACGAACGGTGCCAGCGCGAGAACCGCGGCCGTCACATAACAGCCGGCAGAGGCCACGAGCTGCGACGCGGCAATGTCGGCGCGGAACAACTCCGGGACGCCCAGCACCGACTGATCGAGGAGTTCAGGGACTTCGTGTTCGTCGCCGTACCAGGTCGGATAAAGCGCGGCGTCGTTCAGGCGGAAGTCCGCGGCGAGATCGACGACGCGGGCGCCCGATTCCAGCAGGCGGGGCATGAAGCGCTGCGACTCCCCGTGCGGTAAGGCCGAGAACACCAGGTCACATCCGGTGGCCGCGGCGGAGCGCAGCTCCTCGACGATCAGTCCGTCATATGAGCCGGCCAGACTCGGGTGCAGATCGGTGACCGTTCTGCCCGCCGAGGAATGGCCGGCCACTGCGGCGACATCGAAGTCGGGGTGCGACGCGCAGATCCGGAGCAGCTCGAGCCCGGTGTATCCCGAACCCCCGAAGATTGCGACTTTGACCACGACTGCATGACTATACAGTCAGATGCATAGCTACTCCGCGGCCGGCCCTCGGAGAGAGGCGCCATGGGCCTTCGTGACCGCGGCAATGACCCGACCCCGTATCTCGGCCACGTCTTTATCCGTGAGCGTGCGGTCGCCGGCCTGAAGCCGGAGATGGAAGGCCAGCCCACGCGCCCCTTCAGCCACACCGGCACCCCGGTAGACGTCGAACAGCGCCAGTTCGACCAGGAGGCCACCCGCTTCGGTCGCGATTGTGACCTCGACTTCGCCCGCCGGAACGGCCTCGTTCACTTCGAAGGCCAAGTCGATGTCCGACGAAGGGAACCGGCTGACGGGCTGCTGCTCGATGGGCCGTGTTGGGGCAGCGAGAAGAGCCTCCACGTCGAGATCGAGCCAGGCCACGGGCCCAGGCAAACCCCACCGGTCCAATACGTCTGGGTGCACTTCGCCGACGAAACCGATCTCCGTCGTTCCGACAAGAGCGCGGGCGGCGCGCGACGAGTGCAGACCCGGGCTGTCCGACCCAACCAGGTTGGGGGCCGCCACACGAAGGTGCTCGGCGAGGGTGCGCCAGATCCCGACCGCGGTGGTCGCGTCCCGGCCGGCAACCGCCGCGGCCATTCGCTCGGTCTCCTCCGGCAGGTCCGATCCGGAATCGCTCGGAACGCGGAAGACCTTGCCGAGTTCAAAGAGGGCTATCTCGACCGTGCGGTGCGAGGCGTTATAGGCGAGTGAGCGGAGGAGGCCGGGCATCAGCGTGGCGCGCAGGACCGACTCCTCCCGCACCATGGGGTTCGCGCCGCTGATCGTCGGGTCGGTCCAATCAACGAGCCCGTGATCCTCGGGCGCGACCAGCTGCGAGGTCTGAGCCTCGTCGACGCCCAGGCCACACAGAATCTCCCGGATCTGCCGCCGGCGGCGTTGATAGGCGGTGAGGCCGCCCGTACGAGAGCCCGTAAGGGGTCGCGCGCCGAGGCGCGCGTAGCCGTGATGGCGTGCCACCTCCTCGATCACGTCGATTTCCGACGTGGCATCGGGCCGCCAGGAAGGGAGGACCACCTCGAGCTCCGCGGCTGGGTTGGGTTGCCCGGCGGGCAAGGTGGCCGTGAAACCGATTGGGTCGAGATAGCCGGCGATAGCGGGCGCGTCCAGCTCCGAACCGAGCACATGGTTCACGCGCGACACGCGCACTCGGGTTCGTCGCGCTTCGGGCGGCGTCGCCCGTTCGTCGATGATTCCCGCCGCGACCTCGGACCCGACGAGGGAGCAGTAGCGCGCCGCGGCGCGCTCCAGGCCCTCGATGTCGACACCCCTTTCGAAGCGCGCCGAGGCTTCGCTCCGGAGACGAAGCCGCTTGGAGGTGCGGGCAATGGCCATCGGCAAGAAGTACGCGGTCTCGAGCAGAACCCGAGTGGTGGTCTCGGATATCCCGGAACCGGCGCCGCCCATGATTCCGGCGATGCCGACGGGGTTCCCACGGGTGTCGCAGATAAGGCAGTCACCCGTCGTACCTGACGGGACGTCACCGACGCGGCGTTCGACGCCGTCGAGCGTGGTGACCATCTCGCCCGGCTTCGCAGCGCGGACGAGCAGCCCCTCGTCGGGCAGCCGATCGAGGTCGTACGGGTGCGTCGGTTGACCCAACTCGAGCATCACGTAGTTCGACACGTCGACTGCCAGGGTGATGGGCCGCATGCCGGCCAGGGTCAACCGCCGCTGCATCCAGGCGGGTGATTCCACGTACGGCACCCCCTCGAGCACCCGCGCGGTGAACCGCGGACACAAGTCAGGGCTCTCGACCAACACCGAAGCCAGGTTTTCGACGCGGTAGGCCGCCTCCGACACTTCCGGATATTCGAGCGTGAACGGCAACTTCAGCTTCGCAGCTACATCTCGGGCCACGCCCGCCACGGACATCGCGTCGGGCCGGTTGGCCGTTACGTCGAGCTCGAAGACCACATCGCGCGCGAGGCTCAACGCTTCCACGAGCGGTGTCCCCGGAGCCGCGTCGGTGCTGAGCACCATTATCCCGCCACCGTCGTCTCCCATCTCGAGCTCGGCCGCGGAGCACAGCATTCCGTTCGACCACTCGCCGCGCAGCTTGCGCCGGCCGATTTCCATGCCGCCCGGCAGGCGAGACCCGACGGGCGCGAGGGGAACGAGGTCGCCTGCGCCAAAGTTGAACGCGCCGCAGGCCACCTGTATCGGCTCGCCGCCGCCGGGGTCGACGTCGACTAGCTGAATGCGGTCCGCGTCCGGGTGCTGGCGCGTCGCCAGCACGCGGGCCACGACGATGTCATCCAGGCCTTCCCCCACCTTCTGCAGGGAGTCGACCGCGAGCCCCAGTTCGTCGAGAGCCGCGATAACCGGGGCTGCGTCCGTGCCCACAGGCGCGAAGTCATTGAGCCATGAAAGAAGTACGCGCATCGTCCTAGAACTGTCGAATTAGTCGTATGTCGTTGTCGCCCAGGATCCGCATGTCGGCGATGCGGTGCCGCATCTGTGCTTGACGGTCGATGCCGAATCCGAAGGCGAATCCGGTCCACTCTTCGGGATCCACGCCGCATAGCTCGAACACCTTCGGATGCACCATGCCGCAGCCGCCCAGTTCGACCCACCCCGTGTTCGAACAGGTACGGCATCCCCCGCCCTCGCAAATCACGCACGTGACGTCGAACTCGGCGGAGGGCTCGGTGAACGGGAAGTGATACGGACGAAGGCGGGAGTGGATACCTGGGCCGAAGTACTGGGTGGTGAAGGACTCGAGCGTTCCGGCCAGGTGGGCGAAGGTGATTCCCCGATCGACGACCAGACCTTCGATCTGGCTGAAGCTCGGCAAATGCCTCGCATCGGGAGTGTCGCGGCGGTAGCAGCGGCCCGGCATCACCGCGTAGATCGGCGGCTCCTGCGACTGCATCAGCCGCACCTGCACCGGCGAAGTATGAGTGCGGAGCAATGTCGACTCGGGCTCGCCCCATTCGACATACAGCGAGTCCTGACCGCTGCGGGCGGGGTGGGCAGGCGGCAGGTTGAGTGCGGTGAAGTTGTTCCAGTCGGTCTCGACTTCGGGCCCCTCAGCCACGATGAACCCCATCGCGCAGAAGACGTCCTCGAGCCGGTCTCGAGTTTGTGTCACCAGATTCAGATGACCGCGCTCGGGCGCGCCGATGACCTCAGTGAGGTCCAGGCGATCCGCCTCCAACTGGGAAGCGCGGGCTGAAGCCTGGAGCTCGGTGCGCCGGGCGTTGATCGCCTCCTCGACCGCCAGTCGCGCCTCGTTGATCCGCCGGCCCTCTTCACGCCGTTGCTCGGGAGGCAGGTCCTTCAGCGACGCCTTGGCGCGGGTGAGTTCGGACGACTTTCCCAGGAGCTCCGTCTCGAGATCCTGCAGTTCGTCGAGAGAGGAAGCTGCCGCGATTCGCGGGTCAACTCCCATGGATGTCTTCGAAGGCATTGGCGGGCAGGGTAAAGCGGAACACAGAGCCCTCGCCCGCATTTGACGTGGCGATGAGCCGGCCGCCGTGAGCTTCGACCAAGCCACGGCTGATCCATAGACCGAGACCCGATCCGGTGGGGCGGCCTTCACTCCGCCGGAAGAACTTCGTGAAAACCCGCGACAGGTCGTCGCGCGGGATGCCCTCGCCCTTGTCCGCGACGGACACGGCCACAAAGTTGGGGTCGCCCTCCGCGAACGCGCCCTTCACCTCGATTCCCTTGCGGCTGGCGTACTTGCACGCGTTCTCGACCAGGTTCGTGAGCACCTGTTCGATCTTGTCGGGATCGGCGTAGACATCGGGGAAATCGTCGACGAAGTCGATCGACACCTCGAGATCGGGATACTCGATGGCAACCTTCTCGACTACTCGGCTTGTGACGTCGGGCAGCTTCACCATCTGGCGGCGGAGAAAGAGCCGACCGCTCTCCAATCGGGTGATGTCGAGGAGTTCGGTTATCAGCCGGGTGACGCGATCCGCGTCGTGGTTGATCTGCTCCATCATGATCCGACGCTGCTCGTCGGGGAGGCGACCCCAGCGATTCAGCAAGAGACTCGTGTAGCCCTTCACCGACGTGAGCGGCGATCGCAGCTCGTGGCTCACCGTCGAGACGATTTCGATCCCCGCGGCGGCTTGATGGGCTCGTCGTGAGGCGGCGCGGAGCACGAGCAGCGCCCCCTGAATCTCGCCGTCGTCGTGCCGCAGGTAACGCGCCGTGACTAGGGCCTGGACCTCTCCCCCGTTCGCCTGCCGCAACTTCACCTGCTGCTCGGGAACGCCGCGAACGGAGCGGAGCGACGCCGAAGCGTGCCATCCGTCGGTCCAGAGGGGCTTTCCGTCGCGGCCGCAGGGGGCCAAGGTCTCGAGAACCGACTTGCCGACCAGTCCTTCCTGAGTGAAGCCGGTCAACGCCGAGATGGCACGGTTCGCCATCTCGACGCGGTGGGCCTTGTCGAGCTGAAGGACGCCGTCAGGGAGCTGGTCGAGAAGCTCTGCGGCGTTCGTCACCTCGGTGGGTTCGGAGGGTCGGACCTTCGTCACCGGGGAGCTCCAGCGCGCTGGCGGCGGACCAGCTCGAAGCACACCACGGCGCTCGCGACGGCGACGTTCAACGACTCGGCCGCGCCCAGCATCGGAATCCGAACCGTTCGATCAAGCCGGGAGGCGAGGGTGGTGGGCAGGCCGTTGGCTTCGTTCCCGACGACAACGGCGACCCGCTCGGGGAGGTCGGCGTCGTACAGGTCCTCAGAGCCGCCAGAGTCGGTGGCCAGCCGGGTCCAGCCGAGTCGAGCGACCTCATCCAGTGCGTCCTCGGCCGCCATCCCCTCGACCACGGGCAGCCCGAAAACCGCTCCCGCCGACGACCGCACGGTTTTGGGGCTGAACACGTCCACGGATCCCTCGGTAAAGAGTATTCCCGACGCTCCGGCGGCGAGAGCGGTTCGCACCATTGTCCCTGCGTTTCCAGGATCCTGCACTCCGACGCCGATGAGCAACAGCCGGCCATCGGTGATCGACTCCAGGGTCGCCTCGGGTCGGCTGACCAGGGCGATTTCCGATTGGGGCGACACAGTGGAGGCCACGCGTTCGATGACCCCGGCCGCGAGCCGCCTCACGTCCGCTGTGGGAGCGAGCTGCTCGACAGATTCCCCGGCGTCTGGCGCGAGGTATAGCTCACGGATCCGAGCCCCCCCTTCATGGGCGGCACGGATGACCTTTTCACCCTCCACCACCACGAGGCCCTCCTCGCGCCGGTCAGCGCCTCGGCGTACGAGCCGACGAAGCCGTTGGACCTTCGGGTTGGCGAGGGCCAGAGGAGGGCCGGAGTTGCTAGGCAGCCGGCGAGTCCCCCGCGGAGACCCGCGCCTGCTCGGCGATCTTGACGAGCGAGCCAAACGCACCCGGATCGGTGATGGCGAGGTCGGCGAGGACCTTGCGGTCGACGTCTACACCGGCGACCCGCAGGCCGTTGATAAATCGGCTGTAGGACATCCCGTGCTGCCGGGCGCCGGCGTTGATGCGCTGAATCCAGAGCTGGCGGAAGTCCCCCTTGCGGGCGCGCCGGTCGCGGAAGGCGTACTGCCCGGAGTGCATGACCTGCTCGTTGGCGGAGCGGAAGCTCCGGCTCTTGTTGCCGTAGTAGCCCTTGGCCTGCTCGAGAATCGAGCGGTGCCGCTTGCGGGCATTGACCGCCCTCTTCACTCTTGCCATAGCTGTCTCCTTGACTTCGATTGCGAACGTGTTTGGTGAAGAAGGGGGTGCTAGATCCCCAGGCCCTTGCGCACCGCGCGGGCGTCACCCTTGGTGAGCGTCTTGTCCTGCGACAGCCGGCGCTTACGCGACGGCGACTTCTTCTCGAGGATGTGGTTCAAAAAGGCCCGACGGCGGCGGATCTTGCCGCTACCGGTGACCTTGAACCGCTTGGCCATCCCCTTGTCGGTCTTCATCTTTGGCATTTGTCAATCCTTGCTCTCTGGCTCGTCGCCTGACGGCTCATCGCTATGCGGCGGGGTCCCCATCCCCGCCGCGCTGCTGGCAGCGTCGCGGGTAGGACCTTCCGGCTCGGCGGCCGGCGCTTCGATTGCGCCGTCAGGCTTTGCGTTGGCATTTGGTTGCTTGCCGTTGGGGGACTTCTTTTCGGGGACCTTCTTTTCAGGTGCCAGGACCATGGTCATGTTGCGGCCGTCGAGCTTGGGCATCGCCTCGACCTTGGCGATGTCGGCGGTCTTCTCTGCGATGCGGTCGAGGATCTTCCGGCCGAACTCAGGGTGAGCCGTCTCACGCCAGCGGAACATGATCGTGACTTTGACCTTGTGGCCCTGCGAGAGAAAGTCCGCCACCTTGCGGGTCTTCGTGTCGAAGTCCGCGCCGGCGATTTTCGGCCGGTAGCGCATTTCCTTCAGGGTCACCGTCGTCGCCTTGCGCCGCGACTCCTTGGCCCGCTGGTCCTCCTCGAAGCGCCAGCGCCCGTAGTCCATGACCTTGCAGACGGGAGGCGACTTCTCGTCCCTGGAAGGCGCGACCTCGACGAGGTCCATGTCGGCTTCCCGGGCCAACCAGAGGGCTTCGGGCAGGGGCTTGACCCCCATCTTCTCGCCGTCGGCCCCGATGACGAGGACCTCGCGGGCCCTTATCTGGTCATTGATCCGTGGCGCGTTGTCGTTGGCGATGCGGCATCACTCCTCTTCGTCGATACTTCACGTGGAACCTGCAAACGTGGGTCGCGAAGAGCCGCTCGGCCATAGACCCGACGCGCGCTCATCCAAAGGACGGTGGCCGGGTGGGGGTCTTGCAGCCCCGCTTCCCTCAGTTGTATTGGGGCCTAGGGTAACAGCGTGGGCACTTTGTGGACGCCCGGCGGCGAGCATCAGGTCGGCGGGGACAAGGAGAATCGGACTTCGAACGACCCGGCGCAGTCGCCGCTGAGCGCGGTCGCTGACAACGATTGGGACGACGAGGGGCCGGAACTCACCGACGAGCAGATCGAGCAGATGCGCCAGCTCGAAGAAAAGCTGGCGCAGACCCCGGCGTCGGTGGTTGTGGCCAACCATGCCTATGGGCTATTCGAGCTGGCGGCGCTCCATCTGGGTCGCCGGCCGCCGAACTTCGAGCAGGCCCAGCTGGCCATCGACGCCATGGGAGCCCTGGTCGAGGGACTGGGGGACCGACTGGGCGATCACGCGCGGCAACTCCATGACGGACTGACCCAGCTCAGATTGGCCTTCGTGCAGGTCCGCAGCGCCGCCGACGAGCCGAACTAGCCCCCTCCAACTGCGCGCGGGCGTGGGTCGGGCCCCACGCTCCACCGGGCTGGGCTGGGGTGCCCAGCCGCCGTTTAGTGGACGATCTTGCTTATTGGTAGTTCGATGATGTCGCTGGCGCCGTGGTCCTTGAGTGCGGGAATCAGCCGGTTGACGTCTGACTTGGCCACGACGGTTTCCACCGCGTAGCCCCCACCCCCGGATAGCTCCGAAACGGTAGGGGCGCGCATGGCGGGCAGGACCCCGACCACGGCCTCCAGTTGGTCCGCGGCAACGTTCAGCTTCAGGAGAACACGGCCTCGCGCTTCGAGCGACCCCTCCAGCAAGGTCAGGATCTGTCGCATGGCGTGGCGCTTCTGTGGGTCCTCGTAGGCCAGTGGATTGGCGATCAACTCGGTGTATGAC
The DNA here is from genome assembly GCA_035526705.1 of Acidimicrobiales bacterium. Taxonomy (GTDB): domain Bacteria; phylum Actinomycetota; class Acidimicrobiia; order Acidimicrobiales; family JAHWKP01; genus JAHWKP01. The sequence continues at coordinate 23,680 of DATLBX010000064.1, forward strand.
ACGAGAAGCGTGTCGATGATCTTCAGGCCGGCCGCCCGCAGCGCCCGCCCGGTCTCCGTCATCTCCACGACCGCGTCGGCGATCTCGGGCACTTTGGCCTCTGTCGCGCCGTAGGAGAGCTGGACGTCGGCGCGTACGCCGTGCTTCTCGAAGTACCGACGGGTGACCTCGGGATACTCGGTCGCGACCCGCACTCCGTCGCTCAAGTCGCCCGCGCCTGCCGCGGCTGAGTCACCGGCTACGGCCAGCACGACTCGGATGGGTCGGGCTGTGGCCTTCGAGTAATGGAGCTCTCCTAGCGAAACCACTTCCGCGCCGGTCTCTTCTATCCAGTCGCGCCCCGTGATGCCGATGTCGAACAGGCCGTCGGCGACGTAACGCGGGATCTCCTGGGGCCGCAGGATCCGCACGTCGTCGATTCGGTCATCGTCGATCGAGCCGCGGTAGTCCACGTCCGAAGAACGCGACACCGACAGGTCCGCGTCCTCGAACAACTGGAGCGTGGCGCGCTCCAATGAACCCTTGGGCAGGACGAGGCGCAGCATTCAGGCCTTGTAGAGACGGGGTCCGGCCGCGCTGTCCTCCGGCGCCGCCTCAGTACCGCGCGCCAACTGACGAAGCACGTCCACCATCTCGAGTGCCGCCTCGACAGCCTCTTTGCCCTTGTGCCCGTGTTCGCCACCGCAGCGGGCCAAGGCCTGCTCCACCGTGTCGGTGGTGAGCACGCCGAAGATGACGGGGATGTCCGCGTCGAGCGCGGCGCGCTGGATCCCGGCCGCGCACTCCCCCGCGACGAAGTCGAAATGGGCAGTGTCGCCCCGAATGACCGCGCCAAGGCAGATCACCGCATCAGCGCCGCCGTCGGCGAGCGTCTGTGCGAGCAGGGGAAGCTCGAAGGCGCCCGGAGCCCAGGCGACAGTGATATTCGCGGGATCCGCTCCCGCGGTTTGGAGGCGCTCGAGCGCTCCCTCCAAGAGGAGTTGCGTGATCCTCCCGTTGAAGCGAGCCGCCGCAATGCCGACGTGAACGCCGTCGCCCCTGATCTTCCCGACCGTGCCCTTCAGCGGCCCCTCGGGAGCGAGGTCAGAGGACATCGTCGAGGTCGCCCAGGTGGTGCCCGAGCCGGTCGCGCTTGGTCCGGAGGTAGGAGATGTTCTCCGCGTTGGGCACCGTCGTCAGTGGAACGCGCTCGACGATCTCCAAAGGTGCCCAGCCCGCCAGACCGCCGTATTTGGCCGGGTTGTTTGTCATGAAGCGCATGGTCGTGACGCCGAGGTCGAGCAGTATCTGGGCGCCGATGCCGTACTCGCGGCTATCGATGGGCAGGCCCAGCTCCACATTTGCATCGACGGTGTCGCGGCCCTGATCCTGGAGACCGTAGGCCCGCAGTTTGTGACCGATGCCGATGCCGCGTCCCTCGTGGCCGCGCAGGTAGACGATTACGCCGAGGTCAGCCGCGGCGACACGGCTCATGGCCTCGCGTAGCTGCGGGCCACAGTCACACCGGAGCGACCCGAACGCGTCTCCCGTCAGACATTCGCTATGGACCCGGACGAGAACCCTTTCCTCACCTTGCACAGCCCCGCGAACGAAAGCCACATGCTGTTCCCCGTCGAGGATGTTCTCGTAGACGTAGGTCGTGAAGTCGCCCCACTCCGTGGGAATCCGGGCCTCCGACACGCGCTTGACCAGCTTCTCCCGCTGGCGGCGGTAACGCGCCAGGTCGGCGATGGTGATCAGACAGAGCCCGTGCTCCTTGGCGAATCGCTGAAGCTCGGGCAGGCGCGCCATCTCCAGCTTGTCCTCGGTGACTATCTCGCACAACACACCAGCGGGGTAGAGCCCGGCCATCCGAGCCAGGTCGATGGCAGCCTCGGTGTGGCCGGCGCGCTTGAGCACCCCGCCATCGCGAGCACGCAGGACGTGGATGTGTCCGGGGCGGGCGAGGTCAACGGGTCGGGTCGCTGTGTTGATGAGAGCCTGGACAGTCGCGGCGCGGTCGTGTGCGGAAATACCTGTCGTCGTGCCGTGCCGGTAGTCGACGGTGACG
>DATLBX010000065.1:0-6742 GCA_035526705.1 Acidimicrobiales bacterium
CGCATCGGCGCGGCGCACTCCGTGGTTTTCGGGGGATTCTCGGCCGACGCCCTGCGTGACCGCATCCAGGACGCAGAGGCCGCGGTGGTCATCACCGCGGACGGCGGCTGGCGCCGCGGCGCACCCAGCCTGCTGAAGCCGCAATCCGACGCGGCCGTGCGCGACTGCCCAAGCGTTCGCCATGTGGTCGTCGTCCGCCGGACGGGCTCCGAGGTTGAAATGGTCGACGGACGTGACCGCTGGTACCACGAGCTCATGGAGGGCGCCTCGGCGGATTGCGAAGCGGAGCCGGTCGACGCAGAGCAGCTCCTCTACCTCCTCTACACCTCCGGCACCACGGCGAAGCCCAAGGGCATCATGCACACGACCGGCGGATACCTCACTCAGGTCGCGTTCACCCACCGGTACGTCTTCGATTTCAACCCCGACAAAGACGTCTACTGGTGCGCGGCAGACATCGGCTGGGTGACGGGCCACAGCTATATCGTCTACGGGCCGCTCGCCAACGGCGCGACCTCGGTGATGTACGAGGGAACTCCCGACCATCCAGGCCGCGACAGATGGTGGTCGATCATCGAGCGCTACGGCGTGACGATCCTCTACACCGCACCCACCGCGATTCGCACGTTCATGAAGTGGGGAACCGAGCACCCGGAAGGTCATGACTTGTCGAGCTTGCGGCTTCTGGGAAGCGTCGGTGAGCCCATCAACCCCGAGGCGTGGATCTGGTACTGGCGCACCATCGGCGGCGAACGGTGTCCCGTTGTCGACACCTGGTGGCAGACCGAGACCGGGGCGATCATGATCTCGCCGCTCCCCGGGGCGACGACCCTGAAGCCCGGCTCTGCGACGTTCCCCCTTCCGGGCATCGGGGCAGAGATCGTCGACGAAGCCGGGAAGGTCGTGGACAAGGGTGGCGGCTACCTGACGTTGACACAGCCTTGGCCGTCCATGCTGCGCGGCATTTACGGAGACCCCGAGCGCTTCCGCCAGACGTACTGGAGTCGCTTCGAGGGTCGGTACTTTGCGGGTGACGGGGCCAAGCTCGATGATGAGGGCTACTTCTGGCTGCTGGGCCGGGTCGACGACGTGATGAACGTGTCGGGCCATCGCGTCTCCACGACCGAGGTCGAATCTGCGTTGGTCGACCACCCAACGGTCGCCGAGTCGGCCGTAGTTGGCGCCACCGATGCAACCACCGGGCAGGCGATCGTCGCCTTCGTCACCCTGAAGGGGACCGAGACCGCGACGGTGGAACACGGCGAGGCACTGCGACGCCACGTCGCCGAGCGGATCGGTCCGATCGCCCGACCGCGGACGGTCATCTTCACCGAGGACCTGCCGAAGACGCGGTCCGGCAAGATCATGCGTCGCCTCTTGCGGGATGTGGCCGAGGGCCGCGACCTGGGCGACACGACGACGCTGGCCGACCCCTCCGTGGTCGATGAGATCCGCCGGCGCGCGGAAGCCGGCGCGTCCGAGGACTAAGCGATGCGGCTTGAAGGTTCTACCCGCGGCGCGCCCAGCTGTGCGGTGGGGCTTGGGGGTCCCCCACCGCACCGCCACAAGCCGAAGGCGGGGGAGCCATGAGACAGTCGCCGGGCCACTGGCGGTGGCGCAGCGACCCCGTCACCGGCCAAGCCGTGATCTTCGATATGGACGGCGTGCTCTCGGACGCGGCGGGACGTCAACACCACCTGACTGGCAAGAGGAAGGACTGGGACGCCTTCTTCCTCGCCTGTGGAGAAGACCCACTGATCGAAGATGTCGCTCCGCTGCTCGATCTTCTGGACCGGGACCTCAAGATCGTGCTGCTCACGGGGCGCCCGGTAAGCGTCCGGGACATCACCCTGGAGTGGCTCGATTGCCACAAACTGCGATGGGACCTGCTCATCATGCGGCCGCGGGGCGACTACTCGGCCGCCCGGAGCTTCAAAGAGGCGACGATTCCGCAGCTTCGAACCTTCGACCTCCAGCCGGTGCTCGGTTTCGAGGACGACCTCCGTAACGCGGAGATGTTCCGCCAGTCCGGGGTGCCCTGTGTCTATGTTCACTCGGGGTACTACCTGTAGGACGCAACAAGGGTGCCGGCCGCCTGGGGCAGAATGACCAGGAACATGCGGGGGGTCAGGGCTGGACTCGGGATAATCGCGGTCGTCGCCATGTGCGCCGGCTTGGGTACCAACGCGGCCCGCGCCGAGGAGGGTGACACGACCTCCACAACCCGCCCGGCCACCACGACCACCGAGGACCCGTACTACTCGACGACGACCTCGACCCGGCCACCGGACCCGCCCGAGGACCAACAGCCCAGCGGCGACGGCTCTCAGACCACGCCTACCACCGATGGCAACGACCCGACCGTCCCGACGGTCCCGGGCGACGACGGTGATGGGGGCGACGACGACGGCAGCGGCGGGGGTGATGACGGCGCCGGAGGCAATGGCGGCGGCTCCGACGGTGGAGGCGACAGCGGCCAAACCGAGTCGACTACCGGTCACGGTGCCGTCCCCTCCTCGATAGACCCCTCGGCGCCGCGGGTCGTGCCCCCGGGCTTTCAGGAGTTGATCAACTCGGTCCGTCGCTCGAAGGCGAACAGCACGACGAGCTTGCTCGCGGCGTTGCAGCCGTTGCAGGACCTCGGCCTGACCGCGGAGGAGGCCATCGCGCAAGGCTTCGGCCGCTTCCCGATCGCCGGCTACGCCACTTTCGTCGACGACTGGTGGTTCCCGCGCTTCACGCCGAGCTTCCACCTCCACCAGGGGACGGACATATTCGCGGTCCACGGCACGCCGGTGCGTTCACCCGTCGACGGAATCCTGAAGCAGGGCAACGGCGCGGTCGGCGGGCTCGCGGCCTATGTCACTCAGCCGGACGGGACGTACTTCTACCTCGCGCACCTCTCCGGTTTCGCGCCCGGCCAGACGACCGGTCAGCGGGTGAAGGTGGGCGAGATCGTGGGATTTGTCGGAGACACCGGCAACGCAGCCGGCGGCGCCCCGCACGTGCACCTGCAGCTTCACCCCAAGGGTGGGCCGCCGGTCAACCCCAAGCCCTATCTCGACCAGTTCATCACCGAGGCCCTCGCAGCTGTTCCCTCGCTGATCGCCTCGCGCGAGGTGGGCCGGCCCCGTGCGCTGCTGACCACCGGCCTCACTCGCCGCATGACCGAAGGCCGTGGCGCCTTCGCCGCTCCCGGCTCCCCGCCGCGATCAGAGTTGCTCTGGGCGTCTTCGGCGAGTCCCGGCGGAGCGCTGGCCTTGGCGGAGGCTGAGGTCTCCGCCGCGGCCCGTGGCGTCGACTGGGACGAACTCGCACGAGACCGCCAGGACGAGCGTCTCGAGTGGGCCGCAGCGGACCGCCGCGCCCAATCCTTGCTCGGGCCCGTCACGCCGCCCGCTCTGGCGCAGTACCTCGATCTACCGCGAATTCCCCAGGGAGAAAGTTTCCCGACGGTGATGGCAGCACCGCAGGGCGACACCCCCGGTGACTAACCGGCTCCGCCGGCTCCTTTTACTTCTCGCCTGCGCCGGGCTGATCGCCCCCGTCCTGTCGCCCGCCGTCGCCGAGCCGGAACACACGCCACCCCAGGGGCCGGCCAAGGTCGCGTTCGGGCCGGGATTCCCGGACCTGATGGATCACCAATGGAAGTTCCCTCTCGGCGGGTTCGGTGGGATTCGTCGCGGCGCGCCGATCAGACGTCCCCCCGTGATCTTCGTGCACGGCAACAACGTCGACGCCGCCGACTGGTATCCGGTGCGCGACGACTTTCGCGCCGCCGGCTGGACCGACCAGGAGTTGTGGGCTCTGTCCTTCAACGGGCTTGGAGGCAACAACGGAACGGCACTCACTCGTCAGAACCCGGAGCGCGACGCCGAACACCGGGAGATGGGATACGACGGCGTCACCCGGGTCACGAACAACGACGTCAACGTGTCGGACCTCTACGACTTCATACGAGCTGTTCAGGCCTATACGGGGTCGAAGAAGTTTTCCCTCGTGACACATTCACTGGGCGTGACGCTGGCCCGCCGAACGCTCAAAGTCCATCAGGAGCTGCGAGGAAACCTGACCGCATTCGTCGCAATTGCCGGTGGCAATCACGGCACGTCGTTCTGCCCGCCCGGTTCGGAGGGGAACGTCGTCTCCTGCCACGAAATCGCCGCAGGAACCCGGTGGCTTGCGGAGTTGAACGGCCCCGATGGAGCGGACGAGACCTACGGTCGCGCGCACTGGCTCAGCGTGTACGACGGGTCGGGCGTTGGTGACCCCGCATACGCCGGGCCCACCTATGCGCAGAGCCCCGTCCTCGAGGGCGCCTGCAACGTGGAGTATCCGGGGACGTACCACAACGACTTGCGACTCGATCCGAAGATCGTCGAGAGCTACCGCCGCTTTCTGGAGAACGTGGGCCGCGGCCCGCAGTTGTGTCCCGCCGGGGCGGACCTCTAGTCGCGGAAGTTGTTGAACTGGAGGGGGATCCCGAGATCCTTCTCCTTGAGCGCCGCGATGACGGCCTGTAGGTCGTCGCGCTTCTTGCCCGTCACCCGCACCTGATCGCCCTGCGTCTGCGAACTGACGCCCTTCAGACCGAGTTCCTTGATGGCGACGTTCACCGCCTTGGCCTTGTCGGAGTCGATGCCCATTTGCAGCTTGATCGTCTGGCGGGCGCTGCCCTTCGTCGCCTCTTCGATCTTTCCGTGGTCCAGCGACTTGAGCGAGACGTTGCGCTTGACGAACTTCTCCTCCAGAACCTGCGCCAGCGCCTTGAGCCGCTCCTCGGTGTTCGAGCGGAGGGTGATCTCCGTTCCGGCGAATTCGATCGACGAATCGGTGTTCTTGAAATCGAATCGGGTGGAGACCTCACGGGAGGCCTGGTCGACTGCATTGCGGACTTCTTGCATGTCGACCTCGGACACGACATCGAAGGTGGGCATGGGCTGGAAACTACCTCGCTCCGCGGCCGTTACCCTGACCGTTCACAAGTAGCGAAGAAGCACCTGGGGTCGGTGCCCGAGTGGCCAATGGGAGCGGGCTGTAAACCCGCCGGCTTAGCCTACGGAGGTTCGAATCCTTCCCGGCCCACCAACGGAAGCTTCATGAGGCGCGCCATGGAACTCGAGTACGTCCTCGTCGACGTTTTTGCGGAGACGCCGCTGGCCGGAAACGCGTTGGCCGTCTTCCCCGACGCCGCGGGATTGTCCGACGAGCTGATGCTGGCCATTGCCAGGGAGACGAACCTCTCGGAGACGGTGTTCGTCACGTCCGCGGCGGCCGACGCGTACGCGTCCCGCATCTTCACCCCGGGTGTTGAGTTGCCCTTCGCCGGCCATCCGACGCTCGGCACCGCCTGGGTGCTGCGCAGCCTCGGCCGGATCGCGGACGGCGCCGTCACCCAGGAGACGAAGGCCGGCGCGACGGCCGTGGATTTCGACGGCGACACCGTTTGGCTCGAGCGTTCCGGCGACGGGGGAACGGATGACGCGGACGTGCCGGCCCTGACGCGACAGCTCGGCGCGGATGACGGGACGATGGGGCTGATGTGGTCGGACGCCGACGGCAACCCCGTTCGACTGACGCCCGCCGTCGCCGATGCCGGAATCCCCCAAGTGATGGTCCCGCTCGAATCGCCCCACGCCGTAGACGCACTCCGAGCCTCCGATATCCGGGAGCCGGAGGGGACGTTCGGCGCGTACTTCTTTTCCTTCACCGGAACCGACACGGTGAAGGCCCGTTTCTTCGGGGCGGGGGTCGGAGTCACCGAGGATGCCGCCACGGGTTCCGCGGCAGCCGGCCTCGGGCTCTATCTCGGTCAGCGGCTCGGTCCCGGCCGAGTCCGCGTGTCGCAGGGCGGACAAATCGGCCGCCCTTCGATTTTGCACGTCCAATTCGACCGGGCGAAGGTCAGGGTCGGGGGCGATGTCGTCCCCATAGGCCGCGGCGTCCTCACCATCTGATGAGCCGGCCGAATCCTCTCCCTTAACCTCGCGATCGTGGATATCGAGGTCTCGGACAAGTGCCTGGTCTGCGGCGAGAACCCCGACGATGGCGTGCGGTGTCACCCCGATCCCGAGCGCGTGGCGAAGCTCCAGTGGTACCGGGACCAGCCGTCGTTCGAACTGCGCGAGAACATTGGCAGCGGCCACGTGGTCGCCGTGCGCCGCGACCGACCCAACACCGGCGAGAGCGCAACCAAGTAGCGTTCTGCCTGGCGAGATCCACGCCGAACCTTCGTCGGTTCGCCCCAGCCGGGCCGCTTTGTGAAGGCAAAGGGGATATGAGTCCTCGGGTCGTGTCCGGAGCTCAGCGCCGGACGGCGGCTGGGGAGCCGACCCGACGCTGCGGAGTGCCGGATGACCGAGAACAAGAAGTTCAAGCGACTCGTGCGAGCCCGATCGGCGCGCACCGGCGAGTCCTATTCGACGTCGTTGCAGCACCTCCGCGCCCGTAAGACGGAGGACTTACCGATGACCGAAACCCAAACCCCCGAATGGGAAACCCTCAGCTGCTCCTTCTGCGGCAAGTCGCAGAAGCAGGTGAAGAAGCTGATTGCCGGACCTGCCGCGGTGTGCATCTGCAATGAGTGCGTCGACCTCTGCATCGCCATCATCTCCGAGGACGGCGACGAGGAGATAAACCGGTCCGAGGATCAGCTGGCCGCCGTGTGGGCCGCCATGCTCAAGAACCGCGCCTCGGCGGCACGCAGTGCCGACCAGAACCTCGAAAGGATCGTCCGTCAGTC
>DATLBX010000066.1:0-7976 GCA_035526705.1 Acidimicrobiales bacterium
CCAAAGCCTGAAGCGCCTCGACGAGTCGCTCGACATCGGCGAGGTGGAGGCCGGTGGTCGGCTCGTCGAGGATGTAGAGCACGTGGCCGGCTCGGCGAACCTTCGAGAGTTCGGTCGCCAATTTCACCCGCTGGGCCTCACCGCCCGACAGAGTGGTCGCCGACTGCCCCAGGGTGAGGTAACCGAGCCCCAACGACGCGAGGGTGCTGACTGGGCGTGCGATGGCCGGCACGTCGGCGAAGAACTCGAGAGCCTCCTCGATGGACGTTGCAAGCACGTCGGCGATCGTTTTGCCCCTGTAGGTGATCTCGAGCGTCCCCGGGTTGAAGCGGGCGCCCTTGCAGGTGCTGCACGTCGACTCCACGTCGGGCATGAAGTACAGCTGGGTGGTCGTGACCCCTTCACCGGAGCAGTCGGTGCAGCGACCCTTTGCGACGTTGAAGCTGAATCGACCCGGGTCGTAGCCCCGCTTCTTCGACTCCGGTTGCGCCGCGAACAGCTTGCGGATGTCGTCGTAGAAGCCGACGTAGGTCGCAGGGTTCGAACGCGAATTGCGTCCGATAGCCGATTGGTCGATCGCAACCACCCGACTGACGTGTTCGACCCCTTCGATGCCGTCGTGGGCGCCGGCCAGCGTGCGGCTGTCGACGAGCTCCTTCCACAACCGCTTGTACAGGATGTCGGTGACGAGAGTGCTCTTACCGGAACCCGATGCGCCGGTCACACACAGGAGCACGTTCAGGGGAAACGCCACATCGATCTTCTGGAGGTTGTTCTCCGACGCTCCCCGGATCACGAGCTGCTCGTCGCCCAGTGGTCGGCGCCTCTCGGGCAACGGGATTACTCGTGATCCTGACAGGAACTGACCCGTCGGGGCCGCCTTGCAAGCGAGGATGTCCTTCATCTTCCCGGCGGCGACCACGCTGCCGCCGTGCACTCCCGGGCCTGGTCCCATCTCGATGACGTGATCCGCGGCACGGATGGTTGCTTCGTCGTGTTCCACGACGATCACGGTGTTGCCGATGTCTCGGAGTCGCCGAAGAGTCGCGATCATCTTCTCGTTGTCCTTGGGGTGAAGCCCGATGCTCGGCTCGTCGAGGACGTAGAGCATGCCCATGAGCCCCGACCCGATCTGCGTCGAAAGCCGGATGTGCTGAGCTTCACCACCCGAAAGGGTGCTCGACCGCCGATTGAAGTTGAGGTAGTCGAGCCCGATGCCCAACAGGAGGTCCACCCGTGCCGCGATCTCGGCGAGCACCGGCGCCCCCGCACCCGTGCGGTCTGCAGACACGTCGATGCCATGCAGGTACTTCGGGATGGCGGCGAAGGAGACCTGGCCCACATCGAACGGATCGAGCCCGTTCAGCCGGAAGAGCCGCCGCGTGCGCTTCAGGCGAGACCCTTCGCAATCAGGGCACGTCTCCTCGACCATCACCTGGTCGAGCCACCGTTCCATGCCGGAGTTGGCCACGTCGCGCTCCCGGTAGCGGCGGTAGTGGCGCGCAATCCGGGTGACGACTCCGGACCACAAGAAGTCCCGCCCGATCGCTCGTTCATTCGTGCCCGCCTTCGCCTCCGGGGGGCGCTGCAGGGGGAATGTTTCCGAACCCGTGCCGTGGAGAATCAGCCTGTGGTGCTCCGGCGCGAGATCAGACCACGGAGTGTCGAGGTCGAAGCCGTACTTCTGTCCGAGGCTGTACATGAACATGCCGTCGTAGTTGTCCGGCTTGTAGTTGAAGGCAGCCGGTACGAAACAGCCGGCGCGGATACTGCGCGACGGGTCGGCAACGAGAAGGTCCTCGTGCACGACCTTGTACATGCCGAGCCCGCCACAGGTTCGACATGCGCTCTCCGGCTTGTTGAACATGAAGTAGCTCGGATCGACGTCGACGAACACGACCCCGTGAGCCCGGCACCCGAAGGCCTTCGCGAACTTTTGCGCGGCAGCCTTGGTCGTGCCCTCACCCACCCGCACCGAGAGGAGCTGATCGCCGACCAGCAGCGCGTTGGAGATCACGGCCCGGAGCTGTTTCTCCACGCCAGGGCGGACGGAGAAACGGTCGATGATCACCGCCATCCGATCGGGAACCGCCATGGTCTGGCCGTCCACCGGCTGAGACAGGTCGAGGATTCCGTCGTCGGTGGCCATGTGGCGGTATCCCTGGCGGCGCACCTCGGTGACGACGTACTCGAAGTCCTCCCCGTGCTGCCCGAATACGGGCGCCTGCAACTCGACGACCGCGCCGTCGGGCAGCGCCAGGATGGCGTCGACCACCTGCGCCGTCGTCAGCGCGGCGACCGGCTTCTGGCACCAGGGGCAATGCGGCTGACCCAGCGTGGCGAACAGCAGGTTGAGGTAATTGCTGATATCGGTCAACGTCCCGACGGTCGAGCGGGGGTTGCTGCCCACGGTCTTCTGCTCGATCGAAATCACCGGTGAGAGCCCGTGCACGAAGTCGACGTCCGGCTTGGCGATCTGACCGATGAACTGGCGGACGAAGGAGGAAAGAGACTCGAGGTAGCGGCGTTGGCCTTCGGCGTAGATGGTGTCGAACGCCAGCGAAGACTTGCCGGACCCCGACACGCCGGTGACGACCGTCAGCTTGTCCCGCGGGATCTCTACATCGACGTTGCGCAGGTTGTGATCGCGCGCGCCGCGCACCTCGATGGTGGTGCGAGCCGCCCTCGTCACTCGGTGGCCCCCGTCACAGATCGGGCAGGTACATGAAGGCGAGCCCCTCCACGTCCACGTTCGACTTACGGGTGAGACGTACCGGCACCGACGTCTTCTCGATCACCTTGTTGTCTGCGAGGTACTCGCACGCAAACACCGACCCGGACACGGCGTGCCGGCGATCGAAGTGGTGTTCGATCTCGCCGGCGAAGACCGGTTCTCGGCGCTCGGAGAGGTACCCCACGATCGGCGCGAACAGCTCGTCGCCGTTCGCCCTCAGGTAGCCGTCGATGCGGCCGATCCGGTCCTGCACCAATGCTTTGGTCTTCTTCTTGTTGAGCAGGTCGAAGTAGATAGCACCGAACAGATCTGGGTCGAGCTCCAGGGCTTGGCGAATGACCTCGCGGCTCGGTCGCAGACCCCGACGAACGACCTCGATCCGGGCAAGGCTCTGGAGGGCGAAAAGAGCCCATAACGAGGCGTACTCGAGATCACCCTTCGCCACGAGCCATTTCTGCGCCTTGGTGAGGGTGGGTACCGTCTGGCACGCGTAGCGCAGGATGACCGTCGCCTGATCTCTGCCTCCGACGACGCTTCTTTCGTCGAAGAGGGCATCGATGGTCGGGTCGCGGCTGAAGAGCAGCCTGCTCGTCTCGTTCATGGAGTCCCACCCGGACCCGAACATCGCTCCCGAACGGGCTCTCTTGAACTCATCGCGGGTCGTCAGCACCGTGTGCACGTTGACCCCCCCGTAGCAGAGCATCCCCCTGCCGTGGTCGTCTCCGGGCCGTTCGGCCAGGACGACCATCAGGTCGATGTCGGAGCGGTCCCAGACCACGTCGTAGGCGAGGCTCCCGAAGAGGGCGATCGCCACGACTTGACGGTCGCGCCGCAGGTCGACGACGAGCTCATCCACCGCAGCCTCGTACCGAGCCCGCACGAGCCCGATTTCCACGACCGGGAGGATGCCACCTTTGCGAGCTCGGGGTTTGGCCGCTTGGGGTTTTGTCATACTGCGGCACCGGTCAAAATGGTGTTGTGACGGAATCGGGCGCAGCGACCGACCAGTCGCAGCCCTTGACAACGGTCCTGGTCGACGACGTCGAGGAGATGCGCGCCCTCCTGCGCTCCGTTCTCGCGCGCGATGGCCGGTTCGTCGTCGTCGGGGAAGCCGCTGACGGGGAAGAGGCCATACGGGTCGTCGGCGCGACCAAGCCGGACCTGGTCGTGCTTGACATCGGCATGCCCACGCTCGACGGGATCGCCGCGCTGCCGGGCTTGCGCGACGCCTCCGAAGACAGTCGGATCGTCATGCTCTCCGGTTTCCCCGCCGAGCAGATGGCGAAGCCCGCGATCGAGGGCGGGGCCGTCGGGTATATCGAGAAGGGCGAGGACGTCCGGACCCTCCCTTCGCATCTGTACGAGCTCGCCACCGTTCTCGGCACCGTCCAGCGGGTGCTCGACGCCGCTTACTCCGCCGAGTTGTCCAGTCCTCGTCAGGCGCGAGCCGACCTACGCGCCGCGCTCGCCGCGGAAATTTCACCCACCGCGAACGAAATCATTCAGCTGCTCACCACCGAGTTGGTGACCAACGCCGTCACGCATGGCCACGGCGCGGTCACCGTCACCGCCGAGGTGTCCGGCGATCGCGTCCGGATAGCGGTCGGCGACGACAGCGCCATCGTCCCGGTCCCTGGAAACGCGTCGGCCGATGACGAGGGCGGCCGCGGTCTGGCACTGGTCGAGGGCCTCGCCGCCCGTTGGGGAGTAGAGGAAGTTCCCACCGGCAAGGTGGTGTGGTTCGAGACTCCGATCTAGGAGGGCGGTGTCGGCGCCGGCCGCGCGTCGTTAGCCTGTTTCGGTGTCCGAGCGGATTGTCACCATCGTCCTCGTGGACGACGCCAGCGACGTTCGGGCGTTGGTGCGATCTCGTCTTCAGTTGACCAACCGGTTCAAGGTCGTCGGTGAGGGCGCGAATGGCGCGGAGGCCGAAACACTCGCGGCGGAGCTGAAGCCGGACCTCATGCTGCTCGACGTGTCGATGCCGGATGTGGACGGGCTCGACGCCCTGGCCAAAGTCAGGGCGGCGTCGCCTGACACCCGGATCGTCATGTTCTCGGGCTTCGAGGAGCAAGGCCTAGCCGACCGCGCCCGCGAGCTCGGAGCGGTGGATTTCATCGAGAAGTCCATTCCCATCGGCCAGTTGGCCGACCGTCTCATGGCAGCGGTCGGCGCCGCGCCGGTCGACAGCCATGTTCTCGCGCCAGGGCCCGAGGCTTTGCTACAGGAACACAGAGAGCGTTTTCGTGCTGCTTTCGACGAAGCCGCCATCGGTATGGCCACGCTGACTCTCACGGGTGGGATCGTCCGAGCCAACGAGGCCTTCGGCGAATTGGTAGGGACTGACTCCATTGCGCTGGTGGGAGCCAGCTACGACTCACTAGTGGACGTTCCCCGCCGGGACGCGCTCCTCACCATCATCGGCGACATTGCCGGCGGCCGAAGGGACGTGGCGTCGCTGGAGCACCGGATGGCGGACCGCGATGTCGTTACCACCCTCGCGGTCGTACGGGACTCCAACCGTTCCCCGCTTTACCTCTTCTTGCAGGTTCAAGACGTGAGCGATCAGCGCGCCGCGGAGGAGGACCTGAGGCGCAGCGAGGAGCAATTCCGTCTGCTGGTCGAGAGCGTTGGCGACTACGCCATCTTCATGCTCGATGCGGGGGGTCACATCGCCAGCTGGAACTTGGGCGCGCAGCGAGCCAAGGGCTACCAGGCCGAAGAGGTTCTAGGCCGTCACTTCAGCATCTTCTATCCGCCGGAGGCCGTTGCTTCCGGGCACCCGGAATATGAGCTCGAAATCGCGTCGACCGAAGGTCGCTACGAGGAGGAGGGCTGGCGGGTTCGCAAGGACGGGTCGTACTTCTGGGCGAACGTCGTAATAACCGCGCTGCGAAACAAGTCGGGGCGCCTCGTTGGCTTCGCCAAGGTCACGCGCGACGTGACCGAGCGGAAGGAGCTCCTCGAGCGGTTGGAGCAGGCGGCTCTCGAGCGGACACAGCTGCTCGCGGTGACCGCCCACGAATTGCGAACACCGGTCGCGGTTGTCACTGGGTTCGCCACGACGCTGGCCGACCATTGGCAGGATCTCGACCAGCAGGAGCGGGTCGACATGCTCGCGTCCATGCGCCGGGGCGGCGAGCGCCTGAGCCGACTGGTCGATGACCTCTTCACCGCGGCGCGGCTGGAGACCGGGGCTCTGGAGTTCAAGCCGGCGCCGTTCGAGCTCGCAGCATTGTTGGCCGAGGTCGCGGAGGAGGTGACCGACGGAGAAGTCCGGGTGGATGCAGCGCCGATGATGGTGCTCGCGGATCGGGGCCGCACACAGCAGATGGTGTCGAACTACGTGACCAATGCAATGAGACATGGCGCCGGGCCGATCCTCATCTCCGCCGAGATGTCCGACGGCGCCGCTCGGGTTGCGGTCTCGGACTCCGGCCCGGGCGTGAGCGAAGCGCTCGTGCCGCGGCTGTTCAAGAAGTTCTCGGGTGGCGGAGGCCAGGAGAGCACGGGCCTCGGCCTGTTCATTGTTCGCGAGTTGGCACGGGCCCAAGGCGGAGACGCCTGGTATGAGTCCGCGTCCGACGGCGGCGCCGTCTTCGCCTTGCGGCTTCCCCTTGCCCCCGAGCGGATCTGACCACTACGAGTAGATCTCGAAGAGGCCTGCCGCGCCTTGGCCCCCGCCGATGCACATCGTGACCACGCCCCACTTCGCCTTGCGGCGGATGCCTTCCTGGAGAATGTGACCCGCGCAACGCGCGCCCGTCATGCCGAACGGATGGCCGATGGCGATCGATCCGCCGTTCACGTTGTACTTGGCGGGATCGATCCCCAGGCGGTCACGCGAGTAGACGCACTGGCTGGCGAACGCTTCGTTGAGTTCCCAGATGTCTATGTCGTCGACCTTCAGGCCGTGACGCTCCAACAGGCGAGGTACCGCGAATACCGGGCCGATGCCCATCTCATCCGGCTCGCAGCCCGCAGCCGCCCATCCCTTGAAGGCTCCCAGCGGGGTCAAGCCCCGGCGCTCCGCCTCAGCGGACTCCATCAGTACCAGGGCAGCCGCCCCATCGGAGAGCTGGCTCGCATTGCCCGCGGTTATGAAGTTGCCTTCGCCCCGCACAGGCTGGAGCTTGGCGAGCCCCTCGAGCGTCGTGTCCGGCCGATTGCACTCGTCTCGCGTGACGGAGTACTCGACGATCGACTCTTCCTTCGTCTCGCGGTCGACCAGCTTCATCTTGGTGTCCATCGGCACGATCTCGTCGGCGAACAGCCCGCCGGCCTGGGCCGCTGCCATCCGCTTCTGTGATTCCAGCGAGTACTCGTCCTGCACTTCGCGACTCACCTTGTACCGCTCCGCGACGATGTCGGCCGTTTCGATCATGGCCATGTAGATGGCCGGGTACATGTCGGACAGGCGGCGGTCCATGTTGGCGCTGCCACCCATTCCCGGGTTCGGCATGGTGATGGACTCCACCCCGCCGGCCACCACGACATCGGCTCCGTCCTGCTTGATGTAGTTGGCAGCCGACGCAACCGCGTTCAACCCTGAGGAGCAATGACGCTGGATCGTGACTCCCGCCGTGGTCACGGGCAGACCCGCCAGCAGACCGGACAGTCGCGCCAGGTTTCCGGCGCCGTGCGCGCCGTTACCGAGGTGCACGTCCTCGACGGCTTCGGGCTCCACCCCCGACTTGGAGACCGCGTGGCTGATGGCATGGGCAGCCATCGTCATCGCCGGGGTCATGTTGAATCCGCCACGGCCGGACTTGGCCAGGCCGGTACGGGCGTATGAAACGACGACTGCTTCGCGCATGAGTGGCTCCCCTCGGGTCAGTAACACAAGTTAGTGAGACCCGGACAGCAGACGGCGCGCCGTTCGGTCACTGTCAAGCGGCCCACTTCGCCAGGAATCCCCGAAGCTCTGCGGCGACCCCTGCTCCGTTGCTGAGCCACGGGGCATGGCCACCACGCACAGTGCTCAACTCGCACCGCGGCAACGCGGCGAAACACTCATAGGCCAGACCGAGAGGTCCCAGCGGATCGGCATCACCCCATATGAGCTTCACCGGTTGATTGATTCGCCCGAGGTCGGCGGCGCGGAGCGCGAGTTGCGCACGAGCGCCACGCGCCGTCACGAGCGCGGCGGAAAAATCTCGCACCGCGTCCATGTATCCGGGGACACGATCTTGGGCGACGAGTAGATCCGCCAACACCGGGTGCCGCGTCAGATCGTCGCCCA
>DATLBX010000067.1:0-6920 GCA_035526705.1 Acidimicrobiales bacterium
GGCAACTTCTCGTCGCTCGGTTTAGGTAGCTCACGGTCAATCGGTACGGGTGCCGACACTGGCGGCGGCGCCTTCGATCAGGGCGGATCGGCGGGCGGCCGCGCCGTGAAGATCGCGGGCACGAAGAAGTGTGTCGGTGACCCGCCCCGTCAGACTGAAGACCCGGCCTCACCTCCGTGTGTTGCGAGCTACTCGGGTGACAACGGCGGGGCGACCTATAACGGCGTCACCCGCGACGAGGTCCGAGTGCTGATCTATTTGGCCGGAGGGTTCACTCGCCCGTCAAGCCGGGGATCGGAGTCAAGTCCGTCCAACGTGTGTTACGACCTCGGGCTTCCGCCGGCGGGCGAGGAGGACATGCAGGTCAGGTTCAACCGCGCCATGCAGCGGTACTTCAATGAGAGGTTTCAGACCTACGGGCGATTCGTCCGTTTCATCCATTGCTTCGACAGTTCGCGACAGGCGACCGTCGAAGGTCGCAAAGCCGCTGCCGCCGAGCACTACGCGAAGTGGAAACCCTTCGCCGTGGTGAACCAGGTCGGAGGCCAAGGCGGATCAAACAGCGACATCTACGGCGAGGTCATGGCGCGCAAGGGGGTGCTCACCTTCAGCGCGCTCGCCTTCCAGCCTGCCGCTCTGTATTCGAAGTTTCCCGGCCTGAACTGGGCCTATCTGCCGTCGATGGAGGAGTACGCGGAGCAGTACTCATCCTTCGTGTGTCAGAAGGTCGTCCCACACCCGGTGACCTTTTCCGGCAATGCGGACGATCAAGGCTCCCCGCGCCGGCTGGGGCTGCTCTACACCGACAACATCGGCTACCCGGAGCTACAGGCCTTCGCCAGGCTCGTCCGCGACAACGTCACGGCTTGCGGTGGGCAGTTCGTCGCCGAAGGCAGATACCCGTTTCCGTACACGATCGGTGTCAACGACGAGCGCGTAGTCGCCGCTCAGACCAACATGGCCGCGTTCCAGGATGCGGGCGTGACGACGGTGATCTGGCCGGGCGGGTGGGAATCCGACCACACGAAGGCCGCCGCCGGCATCGGTTATCGGCCGGAATGGGTCGTTGCCGGCGATGGCGAGATCGAAGGGTATGACCTCGCCCAGTTCCAAGAACCCTCGGTGTGGGAGCACGCCTGGGTCGTGACGAATCAGACTCGGGAGGACAGTTTCGAACAGAACATGTGCTACCAGGCTCTCCGCGAGGCCGAGCCCGAGTTCCCACGGGTCGATGCGGAGTATGCATGTCCCCTCAGGAGGCCTTACGAGTCCTACCGGCAATTGTTCACGGGCATTCAGGTCGCCGGACCCAAGCTCCACCCCAAGAGCGTCGACAAGGGGTATCACGCGATACCGGCGTTGAGGAGCGACGACCCTCGCGTACCCGCCTGCTTCTACGAAGCCGGCGACTACACGTGCGTGAAGGACGCGACGGCGATGTGGTGGGACTCGAATGCGCCGAGCCGAAACAACCACCGTGGGTGTTGGAAGATGCCGAACGGGGGGCGGCGCTACCTAGCCGGCACGTGGCCCGAAGGAGATGTGCTCACGCTGCAGAACCGGGCGCAGGACGTGTGCAACGGCTGGGCGGCCAGCGTCTTCGGTAGCTGATTGCAGCGCGGTGCGCGGCTCGGACCTATCAGGTCAGGGGAGTGTCGGGCTCTGGGAGTTGCAGATGTCGACGCCCGCGCGCTTCCTGGCCGCCAGATCGCGCTCCGGCCACGTGCCCCTCAGATAGCGCTTGCCGTCGTCCATCATGCGCCAGCATCCCGGTGAATTTCCGGCTGGATCGCGCCCGGTCGGATCCCACCAACCGATGCTCGCGTCCTTGATGCAGGTGTAGTCGCCAGGCTCGTAGTAACAGGCGGGCACCCGCGGATCCGGGCTCGCTAGTGGCGGGATGGCGTGGTAGCCCTTATCCAGCGAAGCCGGATTCAACTTGGGGCCGGCGACCTGGATCCCAGTGAAGAGCTGGAGCATCGAGTCATAGATGCCGCACCCGTTGAGTTGGACCTCACGGTCGCCGACCTCGGGGTCCGCCTCCTTGGCGGCCTGATAGCAGGGACGCTCGCCGGGTACATCGGCGCGGACATAACCCGTGGCTGCGATCGCGTTGGCCCACACGTCCTGGGACTGGACCGTCCCGCCGGGCGACGAGTCGCTCGCACCGTCGCCGGCCAGCACGATTTCGGGGAAGTAGCGCACGCTCGATGCCGCGACAGTGAACGTGTCGTTCAACCCGCCCGGCCAGATGATCGTCGTGATCTCCGATGCCTTGAACTGCGACGCGGCGTTCATGGCCTCCTCGCCCCCCGAACCGAAGCACGGACCGCAAATGGACGCGTACGTGCCCTCCGCGGCGAACACTCCGCCACACGCCTGGATCTGCTGCTTGACCAGTCGCTGGAACGTGTGCTGACTGGGCCAAGCCGGGTCGTTCGTGGTCAGGTAGCCGAGCTTGCGAGGCCGCCCCTGGTAGGTGGCATCGCCGGCGAAGGTCACAGGTCGGTTGACGACCTCCGAACACACCAGGTCGCTGTATTGCCGCGCCCGTTGCTCGATCGACGGGCCGACGCTCCAGATGAGCTTCGGGTAGCGGCGGTAATACTCCTCCTCGATCCCCACCGCGCTGCTCAGATTCAGCGGACCGCGGAAAACGACAACGCCCTTGCTAGCCATTACCTCGTCGTACGCGGCCGCCGCGAACAACGTGAGGTTCACGACCGCAAACGGCTTGATCGCTTTGACATTGTCCGCCGCGTCTGCCCGCCGTCGCTCCGGTGTGGCGGTGGCCTGGTCGAAGCTGAAGAAGACGAAAAGGTGGACGAAACGGCCGTAGGTCTGGAAACGCTCGTTGAAGAAGCGCTGGTAGATCCGCATCGACTCCATGCCGTACTTCTGTGAGCCCTTGGGCGGCTCCGCCAGATCGTGGTAGCCGGCATTGGGACACGGCCCCGGATCGCTCGACGCGTCACAGGTGCAGTCCCCGTCCTCACCGCCCCCGCACGTGTCGATGTAGATGAGCACGCGCACTTCGTCGCTCGTCACGCCCTGATACGTCGTACCCCCGTTGTCGCCCGAGAAGTGGGCCACACATGGCGGCGACATCGGGTCGGCCGTCTGGCGCGGCGGGGTACCGACGCATCGCTTGGTACTCGGGGTCCGCCCGACGCCGGGCCCGCCGACGGGGGGCGGAGCGAGGTCGTCGTCGGGAGCGGCCCCGCCGATACTCGAGCTCGATCCGAGGCCGAGCGACGAGAAGTTGCCCGGAGTAGCCGCGGGCGGCTGCTCGTCGTCGGGAGGAACCGGGGCGTACTCCAACGTCTCCCCCGGGTTCGTCTGCGGGATGTTCAGCGCGGACGGAAGGACAGCCAACAGGGCGAGCATGGCCACGGCCGTCACCAGAAGGGGCGGAAGGTTCCGGGCTCGCTCCGAGCGCGGCCGCTGCATCGCTCAGGACTTTACGGCAGCGCCCCGTTCGAGCGCTGGCGGATGCGATTATCTGGGCGTGTCCGATTTGGCGTGGTGGATGACACCTCCGCCCCCGGCGGACCCCGGATTCATCCGGAGTTCCGTGTACCTCCCGATGCGCGACGGCGTGCGAATCGCGCTCGACGTCTACCTGCCGACAAGTCTTGGTAAGGACGACACGGTGCCAGCGATGCTCTGGCAGACGCGGTATTTCCGCCGTTACCGCTTCAGACCGTGGGCGGAGGGACTCGGGACGCTCCTCGGCAAGATGAGCGACATCCGTCGTTTTGTGGCCGCGGGCTACGCGTTCGTGGCGGTCGACGTCCGCGGGACCGGAGCGTCGTTCGGCTGGCGCGACTGCGACAACGGTCCGGAGGAAGCCCGCGACATGGGCGAGCTCTGCGACTGGATCGTCTCTCAGCCGTGGTCCGACGGCGTGATCGGCGCCAGCGGGGTCAGCTATGAGGGGTCGACCGCCGAGCATCTGCTCCGTTCAAAGCATCCCGCGGTGAAGGCAATCGCAACGCAGTTCTCCTCCTTCGACGGATACGACGACATCCTCCGGCCCGGTGGCGCGCTCAACCACGGGTTCTTCGCCACTTGGTCGGCGCTCGTCAGGGCCAAGGACGCCAACGTCGAGGAGGCGTGGCTGGAGGCGAATGCCACAGATGCCTACAAGATGCTGGCCACGATGACGCTCGGTGTAGCGCCCGTGGACGACGACCCGGACGGCGCGCTGCTGGCCGAAGCCGTAGCGGAGCACGCTCGCAACTACGACATCGTGAACGCGTACTTCGGGCGCGAGTTCCGTGACGACGCCGAGGATGTCGTGAGTCCCGCCGGATTCCTCGACGACATCCGCGCCTCTGGCGCGGCGGTGTACTCGTGGAGCGGTTGGTACGACGGGGGTTACGCGAACTCCGCCATCAAGCGCTGGGCCGCGCTGAGAGAAAACGGGGCCCGACTGCTCCTGGGTCCGTGGAACCACGGTGGTGGACAGCACGTCTTCGGCGATGGCGTCATGTTCGACGTGACGGGCGAGCTGCTGCGCTTCTTCGACCACCATCTGCGCGGCATCGAGGCCGGGGTGGCCGACGAGGAGCCCCTTCATTGGTTCACGATCGGGGAGGGATGGAAGGCGGGCGACACCTGGCCACCCGTCGGGTTCGAGGCGTGGAATTTGCCGCTCGGCGACGGGGTCGACACGTACGCGGTGGACTTCACGGCGTCGTCGGGGCCCGGTAGCCGCTGGGCCCAGGCCAACTTCGGTGGACACACCATTGGTTGGCCGGATCGCGCGGAGCAGGACGCCAAGCTCCTGGTCTACGACGTCGCCATGCTCGATTCGGACGTCGAGATCACGGGGCACGCGCGGATCGACCTCGTGATGGCGTGCGACTCGCCCGACACCTTGGTGAAGGCCTATCTCGAGGAGGTGAAGCCCGACGGGGAGATTCGCCACATCACCGAAGGTCAGCTGGTCGCCTCGCACCGAGCCCTCGCCGATCCGCGGTGGGAGACATTCGGCCCCTGGCCCTCGCACCGGCGGGCCGACGCTCGGCCGTTGATGCCCGGCGAGGAGGTCGAGATGACCTTCGCCCTTCTTCCCATCTCCTACCTCGCACGGAAGGGGAGTCGCCTGCGGATTGCCCTGTCCGGGGCGGACGACGGGATATTCGCGCGCGTCCCACTCGATGGACCGCCCCCGGTCTGGGAGGTGAACGCCGCCGCGTCCTCGGTGACCGTCCCCATCAACCGTCGCTAGCCGGGACGGCGCCTCGACCGAGTTGGCGGCCGGAGCGAGCGCAGAGCAGACTTGGCAGTCGTGCCGCGAACTGTCGTGAAGAGACGCGACTACCCGCCACTGGTGCTGGCTGTCGGGGTCATGGTTCTACTGCTCGCCCTCTTTCCGTCAGCGCTGAATCTCCCTCAGACCAACCCGAGCGAGACCCTCGAATACGCCCCGGTCCCGCCGGACGACGAGGCTGCCGACGAACAGCTCGCCGGGAATCTGTCCAGCCTGAGTCTTGCTGGCGGGCAGTCTCTCGCCGCGGGCGAGGAAGGCGAGGCGGCCGCCTCGCTGCCCGCAGATCCGGCGATCGCCCGCACGCCCAGCAGCAAGCGTTGCGTCGGACGCCCACCGCGCCAGACGCCCGACCCCCTGTCGCCGCCCTGCGTCTCCTATTTCAGGGGTGACAACTTCGGGAGCACGTACAGCGGGGTGACGCGTGACGAGATAAAGGTGCTCTTCGTCCTCGACGCCAACCTGGGCCGCACGACGGACGCTGGAACCGAGGACGAAACGCAGTACCAGGGGCAGTACTTCGACCTGGGTCAGCCGGCGTCCGATGATGAGAACAGCGTCTCGCTACGCAACCTCCGGCGTTTCCAGCGCTACTTCAACGAGCGCTATCAGACCTACGGGCGCTTCGTACATTTCTGGGCGTACTTCTCGACTCCCGCCGGCGGCGACCGACTGGGGGAGCGCACCCCGGAGACGCGACGCGCCGACGCCGCCGAGAACTACAGCCACCTGAAGCCCTTCACCGCAATGACCACTCAGCTGGAACTGGGTCTCGGCGAGACCTACGCCGATGCGATGGCCGAGCACGACGTCCTTCTCTTCGGGTCCGAATCGGGCAACCAGCCCAAGGCGAAGTACGCAAGGTACCCGGGGCTCATCTGGAGTTACACGCCGACGCTGGAGCGGAGCGCGGACCTCTACGCCTCCTACGTCTGCGAGAAGGTGATCGGTCAGCCGGTGGTGGACAGCGGCAACGCGGCGGACATGGGCAAGCCCCGCCGGTTGGGCCTGCTCCGCACGACCGACGCAACTCGGCCCGGTCTCGTCGCTCTGGGCAAGCTGGTGAAGCAGAAGATCGAGGCCTGCGGCGGAGAGTTCGTGGAGGAGGCGACCTTCGACGAGGTGGGCTACGACCTGTTGGGCACCGACGACCCCACGCCGGCCACTGCCAACATGGCCCGTTTCCAGGAGAGTGGCGTCACCACCGTCATCTGGGGCGGCGGCCACGAGAACAAGCACAGCGCGGCGGCGGCACGACTCGGCTATCTGCCCGAATGGATCCTCGCTGGTGACACCTTCTCGGAAGGGGCGGGCGCAGGCGGCGACCAGAATCAAACGGCGTGGCGCTACGCGTCCATCGTCACAAGCGCGACGCCAGTGGACAAGACCGAGGACACCTTCTGCGGAGGAGCGCTCCGAGAGGCGGATCCCACGATCGGCGGGCGCGACCTCTTCTGGGGGTGCCTCGACGTCCCCTGGTACCCCGATATTCGCCAGCTCTTCTCCGGCATCCAGGTGGCCGGGCCCCGGCTCACGCCGTCTGCCATCGACAAGGGCTTCCACGCCATCCCCGCGGTGGCCAGCACGTCGCCCGACCTGCCCGCGTGCTTTTACGAGCCCGGCGATTACACCTGTGTCAAGGACG
>DATLBX010000068.1:0-38703 GCA_035526705.1 Acidimicrobiales bacterium
GGCGAAAGAGAGTTCGGCCGCGAGGGCGAGGACGAGCGCGGCGGCCAGCCAACCCGGATGGGGCGCTTCGACCGCTTTCCGCAGGTCAGAGAGGTCTTCGGTGACCGCGCTGACCAGGGCTGCGAGGAGGAAGAGGCCCGCAGCGGCGCCCAGCCAGCGGAGGGGGCGGCGCCGCTTCGGGGTTGGCTCGGGCGGGGGGGCCGCGGCGGCTCTCAGGTAGGCGGCGCCGTGGGCCGCGGCCACTACTTCCGGTCGGTGGCGCTCCACGAGTGCAGCGGTCGATTCAGGAGTCGGACTTGGCAGGGGTAATTGCCTCAGCGCGTCGGCGAGCGCCGCGGGGTCGTCCGGCCTCACCAGACGGGCGGCGCCGCCCGACGCGGCGGTGCCGACGACCTCGGGGAGGCCGCCGACGTCGCTGCAGATCACCGGTTTTCCGGAGGCCAGGGCTTCCGCGGCAACCAGTCCCAGGCCTTCGTGCCGGCTGGGCACGATTACGGCGTCTGCGCTAGCTAGGCGGACCAGGTAATCCGCTCTGGGAAGGGCCCCGGAAAAGCTCAACCTGTTGTCGAGGTCCAGACGTTTTGCACAGCTTCGGAGGTTCTCGAGCTCGGGGCCGTCGCCGATGATCTCCGCCTCGACCCCTGGAACGAGGGCGAGTGCCTCGATGAGGACGTCGAACCCCTTTTCCCGACTCAGCCGCCCCACGGCGACCACCCTCATCCCAACTTCTGTTCCGGAAACGCGCTCAGCGCGTTCGGCGAGCCGAGGTCGAGGCTCCGCAGGAGTGCCGGGTTGGAGCTCGGCCGGCATGCGCAGGACGGTGGCGTCGACGCCCGCGACCACCTTGACCTGCGTTTTCAGCGATTCGGAGACGGTGGCCACGCTCGTCGCCTGTCTCAGGACCCACCGGGCCAGCCGGCCCACCACGGGGCGTCGGACCGCCAAAGCGACGTCCGATCCATGGCAGGTGATGACCAGCGGGGCGCCCAGCCGTCTGGCGGCGAAGACCCCCGCCAGGCCGGCGGGCAGCCACCAGTGGGCGTGGATTACGTCGACCTTCCCGCCTTTGGCCGCCGCCAGCAGGCCGTTGAACATGGCCCATATGAAGAGGGGTACCAGGACGAGGCCCCGCACCCCCTTCGCGGTGCCCATCAGCCCGCCCCGGTAAGCGAGGGTCTCCCACTTGTCGGGGGCGTAGCGGAACCGGCGGACTACGACGCTCCCCCACTGCTCGGCCGAGACCAGGCCCGCGTCGTGCGGCGCCACCACCGTGACCTCATGGCCGGCCGCCGCTTGGGCCCGCGCCAAGTCCTCGAGAAAGGACCCCCCGGGACCGCCCGCCTGCCGCGGGAAGGTCGAAGTGAGGTGCAGGATTTTCAAAACGGGCGTACCTCGTCAGCCAGAGGGCAGCAAAGTACGCCCGCTCGAGGTCACCGTCGGCGGGCGGGCTTGCGGAAGTTGACGGCCAGGTCGATCAGGAGTCGGGCGCCCCAGCCGGTGCAGCCCTTGGAGACGAAGCTGTCGTCGGACTCGGTGCGGGCGGTGCCGGCGATGTCCAGGTGGGCCCACGGGATGTCGCCCACGAACTCCTTCAGCACCATCGCTCCCGTGATCGCCCCGTTCTGGGGGCCGGCACCGATGTTCTTGATGTCGGCCACTTCGGAGTCGATCTGACTGCGGTACTCGTCGGGGATGGGCAGCGGCCACAACGGCTCGCCCACGCGGTCACCCGCGGCCCGGGCCTGCTCGATCAGGGCTTCTGAAGTGCCCATGACGCCGGCCACCTTCTTGCCGAGCGCGGTGATGATCGCGCCGGTGAGAGTTGCGATGTCGACCACCGCGTCGGGCTGCTCCTCGACGGCGACAGCCAGGCCGTCGGCCAGCACCAGCCGGCCCTCGGCGTCGGTGTTGAGCACCTCGATGGTCTTGCCGCTGCGGGTGACGAGGACGTCGCCCGGCCGGGTGGCCTTGCCCGACGGCATGTTCTCCGTGCAGCACAGGTAGCCGACGACTCGCACCGGCGGGGCCAGCGCGGGGAGGGCCGCCATGGCGGCCAGCACCGCGGCAGCGCCGGACATGTCGGACTTCATCGTCATCATTCCCTCGCCGGTCTTCAGCGAGAGGCCGCCCGAGTCGAAGGTGATGCCCTTGCCCACCATCGCCAGGGTGCCGCGGGACTTAGCAGTCGGGTTGTACTCCATCCGCACGAAACGGCAGGGTTCGTCGGACCCTGCAGCGACGCCGAGGAGCGCGCCCATCCGTTCCGCCAGGACCTTCTTCTCGTCCCAGACGGTGACCTGGAGTCCCGCGGCCCGCCCGGCCTCGACCGCGGCGTTCGCCAGCGCGGTGGGCGACAGCGTGCCCGCCGGCTCGTTCGCCAGGTCGCGGGCCAGCGCGGTGGCCGTGGCCAGGACTTTCCCCCGGGCCGCGCCGTTGGCGGCTCCCTTCGCGGGACCTCCGACCAGGGTGAAGCGGCGCAGCTTTGGGCCGCCGGCCGCCTCGGCCGAGCCGTTGGCCCCCGACTTGTGCCGGTTGAACCGGTAGGACCCGAGCAATACGCCCTCCGTGACGGCTTGGGCGAACTCGGCGCCCGAACCCGCGGCCGAGGCGAGGGTGGTGGCGATGTGTGGTTCGCGCGATGCGGCCCGCGCCAGGCACCCGGCCGCCCGGCGCAGACGCGCCGTGTCGAGCTTGGCTCGTTCGCCCAAACCAACAGCCACGACGGTGCTGTCATTGTCGCCGGGCAGGACGAGCGTCTCGCCGAGCTTGCCGGTGAACCCGCGGGCGCGGAGCCACGCGGGCGTGGCGGCCCCGGGGATGTTCACCGGCAGGTCCATGTCGTCGAAGACGGCGACGCCGAGGGTGCCGGCCTCGTCGGGCACCTTCGCCGAGTGGGTCACCTCGACGGCGGTGAGGGCCTCCACCCCGCCCCAGTTCGCGGCCTTGGCCGGCTGCTGCTTGGTCTTGGTTGCGGTCTTCGGGGGCATGGGTGCTGCCTTTCGTTAGGGCTGACTTTGCGGGGTGACTTGGCTGGTCTTCAGGGTGTCGCCCGCCTCGGCGACGCGGGCCAGGGCCCACAGCAGCGACGACAGGCGGTTGAGATATCCGATGGCGGGGCCGGAGTTGCCGGCGGCGATCGCGTCGCGCTCGGCCCGCCGCACCACCGTACGGGCGACGTCGAGCAGCGCGGCTTGGCGGTTCTGGCCGGGAAGGACGAACTCCTTTGGCGGATCGAACCGTTCACCGGCCTCGGTCGTGAGCTGTTCGAGCTTCGCGACCATGCCGGCGGTCACGCGCGTCGAGCCGTCGGCGAGCTTTCCCCGGTTCTCGGGCGCCGTGGCGAGCTCGGCCATCAGGACCCACAGGTCGCGCTCGACCGCGGTCAGTACTTGGCCGAGCTGCGTGTCGTTGGACCCGCGGGCTTCGGCGCGTGCGAGCCCGATGGCAGCTTGGGCTTCGTCGACCGAGCCGTACGCGGCCGGCGCGGGATCGTCCTTGGGAACGCGACCACCGAACAACAGCCCGGTGGTGCCGTCGTCTCCCTTTCCGGTCCACAGCTTGGGCGTCACTGGCGACGAATCTAAACGGAGAGGGCGCGGAAGCCCTTCGGTACCCTTGACTGATGGACGAACGGGGCGCGGCGTACCTGGATGCGGCCCGGGAGCGCGTCGTGTTCTTCGACGGCGCGATGGGCACCGCCCTGCAAATGCGAGATCTGCACGCGGAGGACTACGGGGGCATCACCTACGAGGGATGCCCCGAGATCCTGTGCGCCACCCGCCCGGACGTCATCGCCGACCAGCACCGCTCCTTCCTGGAGGTGGGCTGCGACGTGGTCGAGACGAACTCGTTCGGTGGCGCCCCCGTGACACTGGATGAGTACGGATTAGCCACTCGGGCCGAGGAATTGAACCGCAAGGCTGCAGAAATCGCGCGGGAAGTGGCCGCCGGGTTCCCCGGGACCTGGGTCGCCGGCTCGATCGGGCCGGGCACGAAGATGCCGACGATCGGCCAGACGACCTACGCCGCGCTGCGCGACTCCTACGAGATCCAGGCGCGGGGGCTGCTGCAGGGCGGCGCGGACCTCCTACTGATCGAAACGGTCTTCGACTGCTTGCAAGCCAAGGCCGCGTTGGTCGGATGCCGCCGGGCCATGCGGGCCGAGGGGCGACAGGTTCCATTGCAGGTGCAGGTGACCATCGAGTTGACAGGTCGCATGCTGCCCGGCACCGAGATCGGCGCGGCGCTCAACTCACTCGCGCCGATGAAGCCCGACGTCCTCGGTATCAACTGCGCGACAGGGCCGGCGGAGATGGGCGAGCACCTTCGTCACCTGTCGCGTTACTGGAACGGCCCGGTCTCGTGTCTGCCCAACGCCGGGATGCCGTCGGTCGTCGAAGGCAAGATGCACTACGACCTGACGCCAGATCAACTGGCCGAGCACCACGCGCGCTTCGTGCGCGAACTCGGGGTGTCGGTGGTCGGAGGGTGTTGTGGCACCACGCCCGAGTACTTGGCGGCGGTGATCGCGGCCTGTCGAGATTTGGTGCCCGCGCCGCGGTCGCTGGTCGACGAACCTGGCGTCGCCTCCACCTATTCAGCGGTGACGTTCGCGCAGGACACCTCCTACCTCGCCATCGGCGAGCGCACCAACGCCAACGGCTCCAAGGCGTTCAAGCGCGCCCTGCTGAAGGGCGACTGGGAAGCGTGCGAGCGCATCGCCAGGGAGCAGATCGCCGAGGGCTCGCACCTCTTGGACGTCTGCGTCGACTACGTGGCGCGCGACGGCGTGGCGGACATGGACGAACTGGTGGCGCGCCTGGCCGGGTCGGCGACGGCGGGGCTGGTTCTTGACTCGACGGAGCCCGCCGTGCTGCAGGCCGGCCTAGAGCGTCTCGGCGCACGTGCTGTCTTGAACTCGGCGAACCTCGAGGATGGCGACGCGCCTGGCTCGCGCTTCGACAAGGTGATGACCCTCGCTGCGGAGCACGGCTCCGCGGTTGTCTGCCTCGTGATCGACGAGCAGGGCCAGGCCCGCGATCCGGACTGGAAGTTGCGGGTGGCGCATCGCATCGCAGATCTCGCGGTCGACCGGTACGGCTTGCGAGTCGAGGATCTGCTGTTCGACACCCTCACCTTCACCCTCGCCACCGGCGGGGAAGAGTCGCGGCAGGACGGGCTCCACACGATCGAGGGGATCCGTCGCATCAAGGCCGAGCTGCCCGGCGCGTGGACGGTGCTCGGATTGTCGAACATCAGCTTTGGCTTCTCCCCCGCTATTCGCCAGGTCCTCAACTCTGTGTTCCTTGCCGAGTGCGTCGACGCCGGCATGGATGCGGCGATCGTGCACGCGGCGCGGATCCTGCCGCTGTCGCGCATTCCCGAGGAGCAGGTGCAGGTCTGCGTCGATCTCATCTACGACAAGCGCCGCGCGGGTTACGACCCGCTCGAGGCTCTGCTCGAGATGTTCGCGGGAATCTCAGGCGTTTCCGACAACGCGGCCCGAGAGGACCGCAGCGGGTGGACGGTGGAGCAGCGACTGCGCTCGCGCATCATCGACGGCGAGCGCGACGGACTGACCGAGGAGCTCGACGAGGCGCTCGGGACGGGACTGACGGCGTTGGGAATCGTCAACGACACGCTGCTGGACGGGATGCGCGAGGTGGGCGAACTGTTCGGCTCGGGACGGATGCAACTGCCGTTCGTCCTGAAGTCGGCGGAGACCATGAAGGCCGCGGTCGCCCATCTCGAACCGCATATGGAGAAGAACGAGGCTGGCGCGGGCAAGGGCCGCATCGTGCTGGCCACCGTGAAGGGCGACGTGCACGACATCGGCAAGAACCTGGTCGACATCATCCTCACCAACAACGGCTACCAGGTGCACAACCTCGGGATTCGTGTCCCGATCGCGGAGATGATCGCCAAGGCCGAAGAGGTCGGGGCGGACGCGATCGGGATGAGCGGCCTGCTCGTCAAGTCGACCCTGATCATGCGAGAGAACCTCGAGGAGTTGAACGGCCGTGGCCTCGCGCTCAAGGTGCCGGTGCTGTTGGGCGGAGCGGCGCTCACCCGTTCGTACGTCGAGCGCGACTTGCGCAAGGTCTACGACGGACGGCTCTTCTACGGAAAGGACGCATTCGAGGGTCTGCACACACTCGACCGCCTCATGGATCTCAAGCGGACGGGAGGCCTCGACTCGGACGCGGAGTTCGGTCGCGTGCCGCTTCCCGATCGCGCCGTGGCCGCTAAGCGGGGTGCCGACGAGGGTCCGCCCCTCGACGCTCCCGACCGTTCTCCGGTCGTCGACGCCGATAATCCGGTCTTCGTGCCCCCTTTCGTTGGCAGTCGCGTCGTCAAGGGAATTCCGATCGACGAGGTCGCGGCGTACATCAACGAGACCGCGCTCTTCCGGAACCAGTGGGGCTTCCGTCCCGAGTCCGGCGAGAACGACGATGCCTTCAAGGAACGCATCCGCCCCATCCTGCGGGACCGGCTTGCGGAGGCGAAGGCGGAGGACATCCTCGTGCCGCAGGTGGTCTACGGCTACTTCCCCGCGAACTCCGACGGGACAGATGTCGTCATCTGGAAGGACGAAACGCGGACCTCCGAATGGATGCGATTCGGGTTCCCCCGCCAGACGACCGAACCCTGGCTGTGCATCGCCGATTTCTTCCGGCCCGTGGGGTCCGACCCCGATTACGCCGCGTTCCACATCGTCACCATGGGCGAGCGGGCCAGCCAGCGGGCTCAGGAGCTGTTCGCCAGCGACGAGTACTCCGACTACGTCCAGTTGCACGGGCTCGGCGTCGAGATGGCCGAGGCACTGGCCGAGCTGTGGCACCGCCGAATCCGTGAGGAGTGGGGCTTCGCCGAGGAAGACGGTCCGTCGCTGGCCGGGCTGTTCCGCCAGCAGTACCGCGGCGGCCGCTACTCCTGGGGCTACCCGGCGTGCCCGGACCTGGAGGACAACGAGAAAGTGGCCGAGTTGTTGGAGGCCGACCGCATCGGCGTCGTCGTCAACGAGGACACCGGCTTCCAGTACCAGCCGGAACAGACCACGTCAGCTTTGATCTGCCACCACCCCAGAGCCAAGTACTTCATCGCCCGCTAGCCCCGCCCGCGGCGGGTTGCCGGGTTCGTAGTGGCTGGGGGCGACGCCGAGATGCAACTCGATGCGGCGGACTCGCTCGAGGGCGCGTTGGGTTAGGGCTCGTTGGTGGCCGATCTGGTCGGCGAGGATGCCGACGGCGAAGACCTGCACCGCGGCGATCATCAGCACTCCGCCCAGGATGATCGACTGCAGATGGCCCGTACCGCGGCCGCGGACCATGTCGATCAGGAACGGCGACCACGCGGCGAACGCGGCGAAGAACAACAGGATGGCCATCGCGGTGAAGACCCGAAGGGGCTCGTACGTGGCGTAGATGCGGAGGATGGTCGACGCGCTGCGCCGCACGAAGTTGAAGTTCCCCTGATGGAGACGGGAGGGGCGCCGCTCCTCCTCCGCGGTGGCGATGGGCACATGGGTGACGGCCACCAACATCTTGCCGGCCTGGATGAGCGACTCCAGGGTGTAACTGAACTTGCTGACGACCTGCAGCTGCAGCGCGGCCTCGCGGTTGTAAGCCCGGAATCCGCTGGTGGTGTCGGGGACGCCCGTACCCGACGCACGTCGGACGACCCAGCTGCCCAAACGCTGTAATCGTTTCTTGCGCGCTGAGAAACGGGTGAGGTTGTGCACCTCGCGGTCGCCCACGACCATGTCGGCTTCGCCCTTGAGAATGGGCGCGACGAGGAGGGGGATGTCGGCCGCGCTGTACTGACCGTCCGCGTCGGTGTTGACGATGACGTCGGCGCCCAACTTCAGCCCGGCGTCCAACCCAGCCTGAAAGGCGGAGGCCAACCCCTTGTTGTTGGTCAGTCGCACCAGGTGGTCGACACCTTCGCGGCGCGCCACTTCAACGGTGGCGTCGGTCGAGCCGTCGTCGATCACCAGCCACTCGACCGTGTCGAAGCCGTCGACCTGTCGCGGCAGCTCCCGGAGGGTGGCGGGCAGGTGCTCGGCCTCGTTGAGGCAGGGCACCTGGATGATCAACTTCACCCGGCAAGGATGGCGCGGGCCACGAGGTCCGTGCCGGATGCGGTGAGGATGGCAAGGTAGAGAAGGCCGGTCGCGGCCATCACGGCGGCGTATCCCTTCTCCCGGAGGGCGAGATACGTCGCGCCGGTGAGCACGATTGTCGAGATCACGCAGGCCGCCCAGAACCAGCCGAGGATTCCGCCATATCCGTCGTCGATATTGCCGGCGAAGACAGCCAGCATCCCGACCGGCAGCAGGAAGACCGCCACCTCGAAGGGCCAGGTGACTGCGACCGCACGGGTCAACCTGCGAATTGGCTCGCGCGACATTCGAGGCTGCACGAGGTACCAGTGGCCCAGGAGCATGGCGTCGGTCACCGAGCCGAGAAAGGCGGCCCCCACGACGTTGCGCAGCAGCGAAAGCGCGACCGGCCCGCCCGTGCCGACGCCGAAGACGGCGAGCGACCGGGTGTTGGCTGCGAGCGCCGCGCCCGCGGTGAGCATCACACCGGCGGTCGACAGGACCAACCAGGCGAAGCCCCGACTGACCTCACCGCGCCGCGTCGCCACCCACCAGAAGAAGGCCATGCCCGCGCCCCACTGCAGGAGAACTGCGGACGCGTCGAGCCGGATCAAATGGGGTCGAGGGGGTGCGTCAGGTGCCGAATTGGGCTGCGGGAGTGGCCGCCGCGGCTTCGAGCGATGTCCTCGCGTGGTAGCTCGAACGGGTCAGCGGCGAGGCCTCGACATGTGCGAAACCCATGGCTCGTCCGGCGTCTGCGACCGCGTCGATTTCCGCGGGGGTCCACCAACGGGCGACCGGCAGGTGAGACGCGGACGGGCGCAGGTACTGGCCGATGGTGACGATGTCGACGCCAACAGCGCGCAAGTCGGCGAGGGCGCCGATGACTTCGTCATCTGTCTCCCCCATGCCGACTATCAGCCCGGACTTGGTCACGAGCCCCGCGGCTTTCGCCCGCCCCAGCACCGACAGGCTTCGCGCGTACGAGGCCTGCGGTCGCACCGAACGCTGAAGGCGCAGCACCGTTTCCAGGTTGTGGTTGAGCACGTCGGGCCGCGAGGCGAAAACCGTTTCGAGGGCGTCCGGGTCGCCCTTGCAGTCGGGGATCAGCAATTCCACCGCGGTGCCCGGCGATCGGCGCCGCACCGCCTCGACCGTTGCCGCGAACCCCGAAGCGCCGCCGTCGGGCAGGTCGTCGCGCGCCACCGCGGTCACGACCGCGTGAGACAGGCCCATGTCCGCTACCGCGGTCGCAACGCGCTCGGGCTCGAGCGGGTCGGGCGGCATGGGTTTGCTCGTGTCGACCAGGCAGAACCCACAGGCGCGGGTGCACCGTTCGCCGTTGAGCATGAAGGTCGCCGTGCCCTCGGCCCAGCACTCGTAGATGTTCGGGCACCCGGCTTCCTCACACACCGTGACGAGATCGAGGGAGCGCATGCGCTTGCGCAGCGAGCGGTAGTCGTCGCCCATCACCGCCTTCGGGCGAAGCCACGACGGCTTCAGCTCGACCGACACCGAACGGTTCGCTGAAGTCCCGGGCGGCGGCGAGGCATCGACCGCGGCGAAGTCCGCATCGCCCCAGCGTTCGGCGGCTCGGCGGGTGACGGCCTCGACCACGTCGGCCATCGACACCGTGATCCCTTCGGCCCGGACCGAAGTCACCGGACGATCCGAGATGCCACAAGGAACGATGCGGGAGAACCAGGACATGTCGGGGTCGACGTTCAACGCGAAGCCGTGCATCGACCGACCTCGGGTGAGCCGGACGCCGATGGCCGCGATCTTCCGCGGCGCGGGCCCGTCGGGGTCGACCCACACGCCGGGGTACTCGGGGTCGCGGCCCACCTTTTCCAGCCCCAGATCCGTGAGTGAGTCGATCAGGAGTTGCTCCACCGCGGTCACCCAGGCGCGGGTGTCGGCCATGGCGCCGGGTTTCTCGACGACGTTCATCACCGGGTAACCGACGAGTTGGCCCGGGCCGTGGTACGTGACGTCGCCCCCGCGGTCGGTCTCGAGGATCTCGCAGCCGAGCTCGTGGGCCTGCTGCGAAGTGATGAGCAGATTCTCAGGCTTGGCACGAACGCCGAGGGTTACGACGTGCGGATGTTCGAGCAGGAGCAAGTGGTCCGCGCTCCCCGCGTGCAGCGAGTGTTGAAGGGCGTGTGCGTCTCGATAGCGAACGCGCCCCAACCAGCGGACGCGCAGCGGGGTCACAGCTCTATGGACCAGTCGCGGGTTTCGAGGATCTCCCTGATACGAGCGAGAAACGCTGAGGCGTAAGCCCCGTCGTAGGCGCGGTGATCGAAGGACAACGCGAGGTTGCCGACCGGGTGCACTGCGATCCCGTCGCTGCCGTCGGGCAGTTCGATGGCGACGGGGCGCTTCTTGATGCCGTCGGTCGACAGGATCGCGACCTGAGGCTGGTTGATCACCGGCGCGGTGATCATCGTGCCGAACCCACCGGCGTTGGTGATGGTGAAGGTGCCGCCGGAGATGTCGTCGGCCGACAACTTGCGGGAGTTGGCCCGCGCTGCCAGGTCGCCCATTTCGCGCGCGAGGGCGCGCAGACGCTTGGATCCCGCGTCGTGTACCACGGGGACGATCAGTCCCTCGAAGTTGAGGTCGACCGCGATGCCGAGGTTGACCTCGCCGTGCACGATCAATTCGTCATTGCCCACCGTGGCGTTGACATGCGGGAATTCGCGGATGGCGTCGATCGTGGCCCGCGCGATGAAGGGCAGGTAGGTGAGGCTCACGCCCTCCTCCTGCTTGAACGCGTTCTTGAACTTGCTCCGGACCTTCTCGACGCCGAAGTAGTCGACTTCGAAGACCACGAGAGTGTGAGCGGATGTCGCCAGCGAGCGGACCATGTGCTCCGCGGTGCGCCGGCGGATGTTGGAGAACGGGATGGTCTGACCCTCCCGGGGCACCGCCGGTGCGCTCGGGCGGGCGGGCGCCGTGGGAGCAGCCGCCGCGGGTTGGGGGGCGGGTGCCGGTGCGGCGGGCGCGGGCTGTGGTACCGGTGCGGCGGGCGCGGGCTGGGGCGCCGGTGCGGCGGGCGCGGGCTGGGCAGGCGCAGGGGCAGGCGCAGCCGCCGCGGCAGGCGCGGGGGCCTGCTTGACCTTGTCGATGTAGGCCAGCACGTCGTTCCGCGTGATCCGCCCGCCCTGACCACTGCCCGAGATCTGGTTCGCGTCGATGTTGTGCTCCGCGATCAGCTTTCGAACCACGGGCGACAAGACCTTGCCACCCATCTTTCCGTTCTCGGTCGACTGCTCCTCCGCCCTCGACACGTCGTCCGGGGCGGGACCGGCAACTTCTGCCGGCTGCGGCTGCGGTTCTGTTACGGGCTCCGGTGCTGCGGCTGGAGCCGGTGCTGCAGTCGCGGGAGCCGGTGCTTCAGCTGCAGGCGCAGCGGGGGTTGCTACCTGCTCGGGCTCGGGCGCCTGCGCCGCGGCGGGAGCGGCAGCGGGCGCCGCGCCCCCGGCTTCCGACGAGATGACGGCGAGCTTGGCGCCGATGGGAACGGTGTCGCCTTCGGGCACGAGGATCTCGGCGATGTAGCCGGCAATCGGTGAGGGCACCTCCGAGTCGACCTTGTCGGTCGACACCTCGAAGAGGACTTCGTCCTCGTCGATCTTGTCCCCGACCGCCTTGTTCCAACGCGTGATCGTCCCCTCGGTGACGGTCTCGCCGAGCTGCGGCATCGTGATATCGGTCATCCGTGCAGTCCTCTTCCCGTTAGAGACATCACTGTCTCGCCGAACATCTCCGACAGGGTCGGGTGGGGCTGGACGAGGTGCGCCAGGTCGTCCGGCGTCGCCTCCCAGTTCACCGACAGATAGCCCGCCCCGAGCTGCTCGGTCACCCACGGACCCACCATGTGAACCCCGAGAATCCGTCCGGCCTTGCCGTCGGGAAGCTTCTCCGCGATCACCTTCACCATGCCGTCGGCCTCGCCGATGATCAGCGCCCGGCCGTTGCCGGCGAACTTGTGCTTCGAAACCACTACGTCGTATCCCGCTTCCTTCGCCGCCTGCTCGGACAGTCCGGCGAACGCGACCTCGGGGTGGCAGTAGATGCACCAGGGAACGCCCGAGTAGTTCATCGGCGTCGGGTCCTCGCCGAGGATGTGCTGCACCGCGATCATCGCCTCGGCGAAGCCGACATGCGCGAGCGCGGGGTGCGGGCCGTTCATGCCGCGCACCGCGATGAGGTCGCCGACCGCGTACACGCCGTCCTCCGGAGTACGCAGGTACTCGTCGACCACGACGAAGCCCCGCTCGTTCACCTCGACCGCGGTGCCTTCCAGGCCGAGCGTGTCGGCCAGCGGGCGACGGCCGACGGACATCACGACGACGTCGGCGGTCACCTGCTCGCCCTCGCCGAAGCTCACCGTCGTGCCCTTGCCCGCGGGGGTGTGTCCGTTGACGGTCATGCCGGTGCGGACGTCGATGCCGCGGCGGCGGAAGGAGCGGGCGACGACGTCGACCACGTCCGCGTCGCACCCGGTGAGCATCTGAGGAAGCGCCTCGAGAACGGTGACCTGCGCGCCGAGGTCCGACAGCATCGAGGCGAACTCGCAGCCGATCGGACCGCCGCCGATCACCACGGCACTCTGCGGGAGACGGTCGAGGGCGAGGACTTCGTCGGAGGTCATGACGATCTTGCCGTCGATGTCGAAGCCGGGGATCGTGCGCACGCCGGACCCGCTGGCCAGGATCACGTGGTCGGCAGTGAACGACGTGTCGGCGGATCCACCGGACACGGTGACCGTTCGGTTCGCACCGAGCGTGCCGGTGCCGTCGAACATCGTGACCTTGCGCGCCTTCAACAGACCCTGAAGGCCCTTGTGCAGCGTGTCGATGACCTTCTGCTTGCGGGCCTGGCTGACTCCGAAGTCGACCGTCGGCGCGTCGGTGTGAACACCGAACTCCTTGGCCTCGGCGACCGTGCGGAAGACGTGCGCGGTTTCGAGCAGTTCCTTCGCCGGGATGCAGCCTCGGTGGAGGCAGGTGCCGCCGACCTTGTCCCGCTCGACCAGGGCCACCTTCAGCCCGGCCCCGCCCGCGTAAAGAGCCGCGGCATACCCACCCGGGCCGCCGCCGATGATCGCCAAATCGAACTTGTCAGCCACGGCTTCGACCTTACCCGTGCCCATTCCGCCCACCGGCAGGCGTGGGGGCTAGTTGGTCAGGAGCACTTGTGCGACGAAGGCGAGCAGGATGGCGAGGCCGCACAGGAGGGCGAGGATGATGAGGACGCGGGTGGGCATGTCACCCCCCTCGCACGCGGTCGACCAACGAGCGCAGGATCCCGGGCGCGGCGGCGAGAGGCGTCGGCGGGACGAACGCCTCGGCGGTTTCGATCAGCCGGGCCCGGTCGGATTCGGTCAGAGCCAGGTCCGCCGCGGCAGCGTTGGACTCGAGCTGCTCGACCGACGAGGCACCGGGTATCGCCACCACGTTTGGGTGGCTGATCAGCCACGCCAACGCGACCTGAGCGGGCCGGGCGTCGTGGGCCCTCGCGATCTCGCGGAGCGAATCGATCAGCGGACGGGCGGCGCGCAGGCTTTCGGGCAGGAAGAGCCGGCTCGCCGAGCGCAGGTCCGACGGACGGTTCTGCTCGTCGTACCGGCCACCGAGCAGCCCTTGAGCCAGCGGCGAGTAGGCGATGACGATGCGGTCGTTCTCCTGCGCCCACGGCACGAGGCGTTGCAGGGGCTTGCGGTTGGCCAGGCTGAACGAGACCTGGTTGGAGAGAACGGGCCCGCCGAACGCGGATTCCGCCGCCTTCCATCGGGTCAGGTCGTAATTGGAGACGCCGACGTGCTCGAGCAGTCCACTGTCGTGCGCGTCGCGCATCGCCGTCAGCACCATGCGCGTGGGAAACATGGGGTTGGGCCAGTGCACTTGGTACAGGTCGATCCGGTCGGTGCGCAGACGAGCCGCGCTGGCCCGGGCGCGCTGGGTGACGACCGCGGCCGTAGGCAGGACGGGCCAGAACTTGGTGGCGAGGAAGGCGCGGTCACGCCAGTCGTGCTTTTCGAGCGTTTCACCGAGGATGCGTTCGGACCGGCCGAGCCCGTAGACCTCCGCGGTGTCGAACAGGTTTATGCCGAGCTCGAGGGCGCGCCGGACGATGTCGCCCGCAGTCTTCGTCGCGTAGTCCTCGCCGTAACCCCACTCGCGCGCCCCGAACTGCCAAGTGCCGACACCAATCGCCGAGACCTTCGCCCCGGCGGCCTGGACGAACTTCACCGAGCCCCGTTCCGGGCGTACTTGGGCGCGCTGGGCCGGTCCGAGTACGCCCGCGGTGACGGGAGGATCACTTGGGGGGCATCCGGAGCGCGCCGTCGAGGCGGATGACTTCGCCGTTGAGCGCGCTGTTCGAGACGATGTGGGCGACGAGGGCGGCGAACTCCTCGGGCTTGCCGAGCCGCTTGGGGAAGGGGATACCGGCACCCAGCGCGTCGCGGGCCTCTTGCGGGAGCAGCGCCAGCATCGG
Source organism: Acidimicrobiales bacterium (assembly GCA_035526705.1). Classification (GTDB taxonomy): domain Bacteria; phylum Actinomycetota; class Acidimicrobiia; order Acidimicrobiales; family JAHWKP01; genus JAHWKP01. Next base: position 14,609 of record DATLBX010000068.1, read on the forward strand.
CGTGTCGAAGGTTCCGGGGGCGATGGTCAGGACCCGGATGCCGACCGGGGAGAGGTCCCGCGCCGCGGGCAACGTCATGCTGACCACCCCTCCCTTCGAGGCGCTGTACGCGACCTGACCGATCTGACCGTCGAAGGCTGCGATGGACGCCGTGTTCACGATCACGCCTCGTTCGCCATCGTCGTTCGCCGGTTCGAGCTTCGACATGGCGGCGGCTGCGAGCCGCATGACATTGAAGGTGCCGATCAGGTTGATGGTCACCGTCTTGGTGAACATCTGGAGATCCATCGGCGAGCCGTCCCGTCCGACGGTCCGTTGCGGGAGCGATCCGACGCCGGCGCAGTTGACCGCGACGCGCAGCGGCGACTCGGACGCGGCGTGGTCGACCGCGGCCTGGACCTGTGCCGGGTCGGTGACGTCGGCCTTGAAGAAGGTCCCGCCGATCTCCGCGGCAAGCTTGTTGCCCTGATCCTCGCCCAGGTCGACGACGGTGACTCGGGCCCCTGCCTCCGCCAAGCGCCGTGACGTCGCCGCGCCCAGTCCCGACGCGCCCCCGGTTACCAGTGCAGATGCTTCGATCAGTTCCATACGCTGAAAACTAGATGGCTAGCGGCGATATGGCCGATCCGGGGGGCCCAGCTCAGGCAGCTCGTCGCCGGAGCCGCCGGTTTGGTTCAGCGCCGCGGCGACGGCGAGGCGGTCGACCACATCGTTGAGCGGATCATCGCTGTGGCCCTTGACCCACTGGAACTGCACGTCGCCACGACCCACAACCGCTTCGACCAGGGGCTCCCAGAGATCGCGGTTGCTCACCGGCTCCTTCTTGGCGTTCCGCCAACCGTTGGCCTGCCAGCGCACGTACCACTTGTCGCGGAAACAGTTGATGACATACGTCGAGTCACTGACGACCAGCAACTCTCCTGGGTGCGACTCAATCGCCTCGATCGCCGCCCGTAACTCCATCTTCTGATTCGTCGTATGGGCCTCGGCCCCATTGGCCCACGCTCCCGTCGGCTCCGCCCAAGCCCAACCCCCCGGACCGGGGTTACCAGAGCAGGCCCCGTCGGTGTAGACGACGTGAGGCGCGGGCTCGGGCATGTCCGTATTGTCATCGGCAATATGGCAAAGCCGGAACGACCACCGATTTTCGAGCGCCTCGAGCCCTTCGCTCCTTGGGACCAGCGGGCCGCGCCGTCGCTGATCGACGAGCCCGAGACCAAGCAACGCGCGGGCGAGCTCGCCGCCGGCACCGATCGGCTCGCCGCCGCGCTGCGCGCCCTGGCGGACATGGCCGGCACGACCGCGCAGGTGGGCGCGAACCTGCGTCATTTGGCTGACGTGGCCGAATGGTCGGCGGACGTCTGGCGTCAGGCTTTCGATGCCGAGGCGTCGTCGGGCTGCAAGTTGTGCCTCCCCAGCGACGCGGCAGGCGGGCGCACCGAACCAAAGGAAGCGTTGGCCGTCCTTTCCCGCCTTGCCGTCCCGCGCCTGATTGCCGCCGCGGTTCTGCTGCAGGCCGAGCTCGGCGACGAGGTCACGCCGGGACGCGAGCGCTGGGTGCGACTCGTCATCGACGAGCTGGAGACGACCCGCGCGGATCTCGAGCTCACCCTCCAGTCACAGCTGGTCCCGGGCGACGGCCACCGGCTGGCGGAGGCATGCGCGGAGGTAGCCCGAACAGTTTGCTAACCTAACCGTTCTTATGTCGAACGGTAAGGCCGGCTCAGCTACGGCCACAACGAAGCGTCAGAACGGCAGGGAATCATCTCGCCGCGAGGAGCAGATGACCGAAGCGGTGCGGGTCCTGGCCCGTCTGGCACGGGGCGTCGAGATCGCCTGCCAGAAGAGCCACCTGTCCCTCGCGCAGTACCGACTTCTCGGCTTCATCGCCCAGTCGCCCCAGCGCGCCAGCGAACTGGCGAGCCGCGCCTCGGTGAGCAAGCCGACCCTGACCTCCCTCATCGACGGGCTTGCGGAGCGCGACCTCGTTCGCCGTGAGCAGGTCGAGGGTGATCGGCGGGGCATTCGACTCGGCGTGACGGATGAAGGCGCCGCCGCCCTGAAGCTGGCCGACGACCTTCTGAGCGAGCGCCTGTCCGCGCTGACCGACGAGGATCCCGAGGCTCACCTCGTACAGGGACTCCTCAAACTGGGTGAGGCGCTCGACCGCGAATGGGACGCCGCCGCGGCGGCCTCCGAGGAGGCGAAGTCCAAGTGACCGCGACCGTCAACTTCCCGCGCCGGCCAGACGAGGTCCTGGTCGATCCCGACCAGGCCATGGTCCCGGAGGACCGGCCCACCGCTTACGAGCCGGTCAGTGTCGTGGCCCGCTACGGCCCGCCCCGCGCCACGGTCAAGCCCAACCCCGATCTGAACTGGGCCAGGCGGCTGGCGCCGCTGGTCTTCGCTCGGAAGAAGCATCTGGTCCTCGGCCTCATCGCGTCGGTGTTCACGCTCGTCATCCAGATCGCGATTCCCCGAACCGCGGGCCTCGCGATCGACGCCATCAGCCGGAACGCCTCCGGCAGCCTCGCGCCCTACGCATTCATGTTGGCCGGGCTGGCTGCGGCCCGCGCCACCGCCAGCTACGTGTACCGGTACCAGCTTCAGCGCTCGAGCCTCGGCATCGAGACGGACATGCGGAACATGATCTACCGGCACCTCACGCGCCTGTCCTTCAGCTTCTTCGACCGTGTGCAGTCGGGTCAGCTCATCTCCCGCGCCAACTCCGACATCCGCGCCGTCCAGATGTTCCTGGGGTTCGCCCCGACCGTCGCGATTTCGATCCTCACGTTCTTCGCCGCATTCGGGTTCATGCTCTCGATCCACGTCCGCTTGGCGCTCGTCGCCGGGATGACGATGCCGTTCGTCTACCTCACCGGCCGGACGATGCGCACGAAGATGTTCCCGATCTCGTGGATGGTGCAGGCCCGCACCGCCTCGCTGGCGACGATCGTCGAAGAGAACGTGACGGGCGTTCGCGTCGTCAAGTCCCACGCCGCGGAGGCGCAGCAGATCTCGCTGCTGCAGCGTGCCGCCGAGCGCTGGCTGTGGGCGTCGAATCTGCAGGTCGACATCCGCGCCCGTTTCCAACCGATGATGCAGAACTTTCCGCGCATCGCCCTCGCCTTCGTCCTGCTCTACGGCGGCTGGCTGGCGATTCACGACCAGGTGACCGTGGGCGAGCTCGTGACCTTCAACGGTTACGTCTTCATGCTGCAGGCCCCCTTCATGATGCTGGGCTTCCTGATGGTGATGGCGCAGCGCTCGTCTGCATCGGCCAAGCGGATCTTGGAGATCATCGACCAGACCCCCGAGATCCAGGACCGGCCGGGAGCGTTCGACCTCGTCGATCCGCAAGGCGACGTCCGCTTCGAGGAGGTGAGCTTCGGTTATGGCGCCGGCGAGAACATCCTCACCGACTTCAACCTCCACATCTCCCCCGGCGAAACCGTCGCTCTCGTAGGACGCACGGGCTGCGGCAAATCGACGGTGGCGCGGCTGCTGGCCCGCTTCTACGACGTGCGGGAGGGCCGGGTCCTCATGGACGGCAACGACATTCGCGACCTCACCGTCCCGAGCCTTCGCGCTGCGGTCGGTCTCGTCCTGGACGAGCCGTTCCTGTTCTCCGAACCCATCCGAGACAACATCAACTACGGCCGCCCGACCGCGACCCAAGAGGAGGTCGAGGCCGCCGCTCGCGCTGCCGGCGCGGAGGACTTCATCCTCGAACTGCCGGCCGGTTACGACACCGTGATCGGGGAGCGGGGCTACACGCTGTCGGGCGGTCAGCGTCAGCGCATCGCCATCGCGCGGACGTTGCTGGCCAACCCGCCGGTGCTCGTACTCGACGACGCCACCAGTTCCGTCGACGTCCAGCGCGAGCAGGAGATCCACGGCGCGCTGGCGACCCTCATGGAGGGAAGGACCACTTTGATCATCGCCCACCGTCTGTCGACGATCAGCCTCGCCAAGCGCGTGCTGCTGATGGAAGGCGGCCGCATCATCGCCGACGGCACGCACGAGGAACTCATGGCAACCGTGCCGCAGTACGCGGAGGTGCTCGCCCGAGCCGAGGACGAATGGCAGGCCGCACACAATCCGCCGAAGCCCTCCGACCTCGACGACCCACTCGACAGTGACGACGAGCCGGACCTGCCGCCCCAACTGCGTGCGTTGAAGCACTTGGCCGCGGCCAGATCCAACGAGGCCGACACGCCCCGGCGCAGCTTCGAGCCCGAGACCTTCGGCGGGAGCACCCCCGGTGCTGGAGGTGGCCAGTAATGGGTTGGGGCGGACACTGGGGAGGCGGCTGGGGCGGAGGACACGGCGGCGCGGCGGCGGCGGGACTTCCCTTTGCCGGCATCCCGCCGGAACTGCGCGACGCCGTCGAAAAGATCGAGGAGCACGAGCCGGAGATCCCCCTTCGGCCGGTTGACTTCTCGCAGCGCACACCGGAGGCCGACAAGCACTTCACGCTGCGCGGCTTCCTGCGGCCTCACCGCATGTCGATCGTCGGCGCGCTGATCCTGGTCGGTATCGACACGGCGACGCTGCACGTCGGGCCGCTGCTGACGCAACTCGGCATCGACAAGGGCATCATCCACAAGAACTTCGGCGTGCTGCTCACGGTCTGCCTGCTGTACTTCGGCAGCATCGTGGTCAACTCGATCACGGGTTACTTCCGGCTTTCGTTCACCGGCAAGCTCGGTCAGCGCCTTATGCACAAGCTGCGGATCAGCACCTTCTCCCAGATCCAGCGTCTTTCACTCGACTTCTTCACCAAGGAGAAGGCGGGCCGGATCATGACCCGGATGACGTCGGACATCGAGGCGCTGCAGCAGCTGTTCTCCGACGGCATCGTCAACCTGGCAGTGCAGGGCATCACTCTGGTGTTCGTCATCGGGGTGCTGGTGTCGATGCACGCCGGCCTCGCCGCAGTGGTGCTCTTCGCGATCGTGCCCGTCATGGCAGCCATGACGATGTGGTTCCGTTCCGCGTCGGACACCGCCTTCCTTCGGGTGCGCGACCGCATCGCCGACGTCCTGTCGGACCTCTCGGAAACCCTGTCGGGCATCCGCGTGCTGACCATGCACAACCGTCAGCGCCACAACGCCATCCGCCACCGCAACATCGCCGGCGAGCACATGGACGCCAACCTCACCGCGGCCCGCATCTCCGGCGCATACGGCGCGGGCGCCGAGTCCATCGGCATCCTGGGGCAGGCGCTGATCCTGATGATCGGCGGCGGAATGGTCGCCCGCGGCTCGCTCTCCGTCGGACAGCTCACCGCGTTCATCCTCTACCTGACCGCGGTCTTCGCCCCCATCACCCAGTTGGTCGCGCTGCACTCGACCTACCAGCAGGGCAAGGCCGCGGTCACCAAGCTGGCGGACCTGTTCGCCATGCAGCCTTCCGTCCCGGAGCGGGCGGACGCCATCGAACTACCCCCCATCGCGGGAGAGATCGAGTTGCGCGACGTCACGTTCGGTTACTCCCCGGAGACGGTCGTCCTGCACGAGGTCGATCTGCGCATCGCGCCGGGAGAGACGTTCGCGCTGGTCGGACCGACCGGTGCCGGGAAGTCGACCATCGCCAAGCTGGTCACCCGGTTCTACGACCCGTTGGCCGGCCAGGTGCTGGTCGACGGGCACGACCTGCGCAACGTCACGTTCGACTCCCTCCGGCGTCAGCTCGGCGTGGTCCCCCAGGAGCCGTTCCTGTTCGCGGGGTCCATCCGGGACAACATCGCGTTCGCACGTCCGGACGCCACCGACGAAGAGGTGGCCGCGGCCGTGGCTGCGGTCGGCATCACGGAAGTGGTGGACCGCCTGCCGCAGGGCTTGGACACGCCATGTCACGAACGTGGCGTGACGCTCTCCTCCGGCGAGCGTCAGCTGCTTGCCCTGGCTCGGGCGTTCCTGGCCCAACCGCGGGTGTTGATCCTCGACGAGGCGACCTCCGCGCTGGACCTGGCCACCGAGTCGATGGTGGAGCGGGCGCTGGACGTCGTGCTGCAGGGCCGCACGGCCATCCTCATCGCCCACCGGTTGAACACCGCAATGCGAGCCGACCGCATCGGCGTGATCGAAGCGGGCCGGTTGGTCGAGGTCGGGTCGCACGATGAGCTCGTTGCCCTCGGCGGGCGTTACGCCACCATGCACGAGCTCTGGGTCGAGCACGGCGGCTCGGTGCGCGCCCCCGCCACAGCCAGCGTCTAACCCTCCCCGCTTCCGGCAACTGGCCGCACTTTTCCGTCGATACGGCGGAATTTTGCGGCCAGTTCGGCAGTCTGGGGGCGGGGCTAGCCCGCTTCAGCCTTCTCGGCCGCGGCTTTGGCTTCGGCTTTCTTGGCCCGCTTGTATTCGCGGACCTCGAGCAGGCTTGCCGGACTGGTGATGTCCGCCACCGACATCTTCGTTCCCGCCTCGCCATAGGGCGTCGAAGCTTCCCGCCAGCCCTTCGGCCGCACGCTGAGCTGCTTGCCGAGTAGAGCCACGAAGATCTTCGCCTTCTGCTGCCCGAAGCCGGGCAGCGCGGCCACTCGCTTGTAGAGCTCGTCGCCAGTCGAGGCGCCGTTCCATACAGCCGCCGCGTCTCCGCCGTATTCGTCGACCACGACTCTGCACATTTCCTGCACCCGCTTGGCCATCGAGCCGGGGAACCGGTGCAGGGCCCGCGGCTTCGCAAAAATCGCAGCCAGCTCGTCCGGGTCGAAGGAAGCAAGTTGTTGAGCGGTCGGTCGCCGACCGAGCCGCTGGGTCAGTTCGTAGGGCGAGTGGAAGGCATGCTCCAGCGGGATCTGCTGATCGAGAACCATCCCGATGAGCAATGCCAGCGGGTCATCGGCGAGCAGACGGTCGGCCTCGGGGACCCCGGAGAGAGCGAGCTTCGGCATGTGTCGAAGCTACTCATGACGCGTCCGCCAGGGCGCCCTGCAGCAGGAGCGCCTGCGCGGTCTCTGCCGTCGTGGTGAGTTCCGGGTCGGCGCGACACATCTGATCGAGCAGCTCGGCCACCTGCCGGGCTTCTCGCGCCAGATCACCGGGTGTGACCTCGCCAGCAGACAAGGCCTCGGCAATCGAGCCGCTCACGCACCAGCGGTGAAGCGCTGGCGCGATGGAGCGATCCGGCCCCGCGGGCGGATCGAGATCGTTTTTCGACGCCAACCGCTCGATCTGCGCTGAGGCATCGACGGCGCGACCCCAGATGCGGGCGAGTGTCGGGTTGGGATGACCTTCGGCTGCGGCTCTCTCCCGTGATGACGAGCACGGAGTGAAGAACGAAGTCGCCGCGGCCAGATCGGGCGCGCTCAGCTCGCGGAAGCCTCCGCCGTCCAGACACTCGGCGAGCACAGGGCCCGCGGGCACGAACAGGCGGCGCATCAACTGGCCCTTGACGGTCAGGCAGCCGTCACGAAGGTGCCCGAGATCCTCCAGCAGGGCAACCGTCGCGGCGAACTCGAACTGATCTCCGTCCTCCAGTCGCTCGATCCTCGACTCGACGTCTTCCAGGGCACGGCGAACGCGATCGGCGCGCCCCGCCGGACAAGGCGCGGAAACGGCCCGGTGCCGGGTGATCGTCGTGGCCTTCCGCGCCTGCGCGGTTGCCGCGTCCAGGTTGAGTTGGGCCAACGCATCGGCCGCGGCGCGGGCATGTCCCCGCTCGGTCGACGTCCACTTGGCGAGGTCGACCCGCGCCAGAACGACCGGAGGGACGCGGAAGTCCCGCGCCGTCGCGGCCATCCGCCGGCCGTCGCCTCGTACGAGGTCGACGGTGGCCAGCCCGCGACGGACGCGAGGCGGGCCGACGACCACTGCCGGAGGCGCTCCCACCCGGCTCGGGTCGATCACGACGTCGCCGGGTCGGAGATCCTCGACACCATCGGTCGTCCGGACCTCGCCTCCGTGCTCCCGGGTGCTCGATCCGTCGCATTGATCACAGGAGTGATCGAGGAGGGACTCGAGCTCGGATCGAAGCCGTCCGGCCTCCGGGCGCATGTCGGACACTTGGCGCCGACGCAGGAACGCGGCAAGCGATGCGTCCATCACGTCGCTCGGACTCGGGCTCGCTCTGCGCACGAGGTTGGCCGCCATCACCGGAGTGGGGCGGAACCAGGAACGCAGGGGCTGAGGGCGACCCCCCACCAGTGCCGCCACCTGGAGGAAGGACACCTCCTCGGACCACGGAACGATCGCTACCCCCGAATGGTCCAGGCCGCGGCGGCCGGCACGGCCGGCCAGCTGAGCGAACGTCGAACCCGCCATCACGCCGCCGCCTTCTTCGCCGCGCGTCACCCGATCCACCACGACGGTGCGGGCGGGAAGGTTGACGCCGAGAGCCAGTGTCTCGGTCGCGAAGACGACCTTCATCAGGCCGTCGGCGAAGGCCGCCTCGACCAACTCCCGCTGAACGGGCAGCAACCCCCCGTGATGCGTGGTGACGCCGGCCGCGAACCGCGCCGCCCAGCCCCCGAAGTCGAGGACGCGGAGATCGGGCGCGCCGAACCCTCCGCCGACGCGCTCCGCCCGGCGCCTGAGTTCGATGGACTCCTGGGGTGTGGTGAAGCCTGGACCGTCCTCGAGCAGGCGGCGCGCCGCGCTCTCGCACCCCGAGCGACTGAGCACGAACCAGATCGCCGGCACCATCTCCTGCTTGACCAGGAGCGTCATGAGGTCCCGCCGAGTCGGAGTCACCGCACGGGTGCGGGACCGATATCGACGGCGGAGACCCTCTCCCCTTTCCTTCACCCGGGTGCCGTCCATCGCCAAGGCGGTCGGATTCGGCTCGCCTTCCACCTCCACCGGAAGAAGCATGGGTTCGGTCCCGTCCAGCCGGCCGATGCCATAAAGGTGACGGAGAGGCACGGGGCGGTCCTCACAGATGACGAGGTCCGTCGGGCCACGGCGCTCCTCGAGCCACGCGGCCAGCAGATGTGCCTCGTCGAGAGTGGCGCTCAGCGCGACGACGCGTACCGACGCGGGCGCGTGGATGACAACCTCTTCCCACACGGGCCCGCGTTCGGGGTCGGTGATGAAGTGGGCTTCGTCGAGCACGACTACGTCGAGGTCGTCGAGCACTTCGGCGCGCTCGTACAGCAGTGCTCTCAGGACCTCCGTCGTCATGACGACGACCGGCGCGGTCGGGTTGATACGCCGATCGCCGGTCAGCAGGCCGACGCGCTCGGGCCCATGGCGCGCTACGAGGTCCTGGTACTTCTGGTTCGACAGGGCTTTTACCGGTGTCGTGTACACGGCCTTGCGACCCCGCTCGAGGGCGCGGCCGACTGCGTGATAGGCGACGACGGTTTTACCCGCGCCCGTGGGCGCGCTGACCAGGACGTTTCGCCCCGCGTCGATCGAGGCAAGTGCTTCGTGTTGGAAAGAGTCGAGCTCGAGGCCAGGAGCCCAAGGGCTCCCGGTAGTAACAACAGTCAGTTGAACCTCCGGGGTCGGAGCCCCGGGGACGGCGAGCTAGTAGCTCAGCAGCGCGGGGCGCAAAGACGTGGATGTGCCGTTGACGGCGAGAACCTGCTCCAACTCCTTCACCCCCCTTTCTGACATCAGCCGGGCGAGCCCCGGTGGGACGTACAGATGGATCATGCCAGGCGGGGGTCGAGGCTGCTCGGATTAATGCCGTGGCGGGTGATGGCGTCGGCCACCTCGTCGGCCTTGGCCTCTCCCATGCGCGCCAGGCCGTCGAGCACGGCGACCACCAAATGAGCCGCATCCGTCTCGAAGTGCCGGCGGAGATCCGGGCGGGTACCCGAGCGACCCCACCCGTCGGTGCCGAGCGAAGTGAAGGGTTGAGCGATCCAGCGCGACACCTGGTCGGGCACGGACTTCATGAAGTCGGTGACCGCCACCACAGGGCCTTCAGCGTCGGCCAGCGCGGTCGTTACGAATGGCGTGCGCGGCTGGCTCTTCGGGTTCAGCCGGTTCCACCGCTCCGCGTCCAGGGCCTCTTCGCGCAGCGCCTTGTACGACGTGGCCGACCACAACTCGGCGGCCACGTCGTGGTCCTCGGCGAGGAGTCGCTGCGCCTCGGTAGCGGCACCGACTGCGGTGCCGCTGAAGAGGATCGTTGCGGGACGGCTCGGACCTTCGGGGGCGGCGGCGAAGCGGTATAGCCCGTTGACGATTCCCGCCTCACAACCCTCGGGCATCGGGGGCATCGTCATGTTCTCGTTGTAGAGCGTGAGATACCAGAACCGATCTTCCGGCTCGGGGCCGTACATGCGCTTGATTCCGTCGCGCACGATGACCGCCACCTCGTAAGCGAAGGCAGGGTCGTACGCGGCGAGGTTCGGGATGGTCGACGCGAGAACGAGCGAGTGACCGTCCTGGTGCTGAAGACCCTCGCCATTCAGCGTGGTGCGGCCGGCCGTCGCACCGAGGAGGAAGCCGCGGCCACGGGAGTCGCCGAAGCTCCAGATCAGATCGCCCACCCGCTGGAAACCGAACATCGAATAGAAGATGAAGAACGGGATCATCGGCGTTCCCCATGTGGTGCCCGCGGTGCCCGCGGCCGTGAAGCTGGCCATCGAGCCCGCTTCGGTGATGCCTTCCTCCAGGATCTGCCCCTGCTGCGACTCGGTGTAGGACAGCAGGAGACCCGCGTCGACCGGCTCGTAACGCTGGCCGTGCGCCGCGTAGATCTTCGACTCCTTGAAGAGGGCGTCCATGCCGAAGGTGCGCGCCTCGTCGGGGATGATCGGCACGACGCGCTCGCCGACATTGGGATCGCGCAACAGGTTGCGCAGCAGGCGGGTGAAGGCCGTGGTGGTGGACGCCTGTTGTTTGCCGGAGCCGCCGAGCAGATCGTCGAACGTCTTGTCGAGGGGAAGCCCCTTGAGAGGGCGGGACGGTGGGGTCGCCGCACTGCGCCGCGACGGCACCGGACCGTCGAGCGCGTTCCGACGCATCATGAGGTACTCGTACTCGGGCGAGCCGGCCGCGGGCCGGTAGTAGGGCGGCACATCCGCATCGAGGGCGTCATCGGGGATCTGGTCCTGGAGGTAGAGCCGGTCCCGCAGCGTGCGCAGTTGCGCCATCGTCATTTTCTTCACCTGGTGCGTCGCATTGCGCGCCTCGATGTCGGGCCCCAGGGTCCAGCCCTTCACCGTCTTGGCGAGGATCACCGAGGGCGCGCCTTCGTGCTCGGTCGCAGCCTTGTACGCGGCGTAGAGCTTCCGATAGTCGTGCCCGCCGCGAGGCAGCGTACGCAGTTCGTCGTCGCTCAGGTGCTCGACCATGGCGCGCAGCCGGGGGTCGGGTCCGAAGAAGTGCTCGCGGATATAGGCGCCGCTCTCCACCGCGTACTTCTGGAACTCCCCGTCGACGGTGGTGTTCATCTTGTTGAGCAGGACGCCGTCGGTGTCACGCGCCAGGAGCTCATCCCATCGTGAACCCCACACAACCTTCAGGACGTTCCAGCCGGCGCCGCGGAACACTGTCTCCAGCTCCTGAATGATTTTTCCGTTGCCGCGTACGGGGCCGTCGAGGCGTTGCAGGTTGCAGTTGACGACGAAGGTCAGGTTGTCGAGCTGCTCACGCGCCGCGATGGAAAGGGCCCCGAGCGACTCCGGCTCGTCCGTCTCTCCGTCGCCCAGGAAGCACCAAACGCGTGAGCCGCTGGTGTCGACAATTCGTCGGTTGAGGAGGTAGCGGTTGAAGCGAGCCTGGTAGATCGCGTTGATCGGCCCGAGACCCATCGACACGGTCGGGAACTCCCAGAACTCGGGCATGAGCCGCGGGTGCGGGTACGACGACAGGCCCTTTCCGGGTCGGGCCACTTCGTCGCGGAAGTGATCGAGGTCGTCCTCGTCGAGCCGGCCCTCGAGGAAGGCGCGCGCGTAGATGCCGGGAGTCCCGTGGCCCTGGAAGAAGATCTGATCGCCGGGCTGGCCGCCGTCCTTGCCGCGGAAGAAGTGGTTGAAGCCCACCTCCATAAGGGAGGCGGCCGAGGCAAACGTGGCCAAGTGGCCGCCGATGCCCTCCGAGCGGGCATTGGCGCGAGTCACCATGACGGCCGCGTTCCAACGGATGTAGGCGCGGATGCGGCGTTCGGTGTGCTCGTCGCCCGGGAACCAGGGTTCGGCCTCCGGTGCGATCGAGTTGATGTACGGCGTGGAGACCGTCGCAGGGAAACCGACCTGACGATTGCGGGCCCGATCGAGCAGCTTCATGAGCAGGAACCGGGCGCGGCTCCGGCCGTGCGTTTCCAGCACCGCGTCGAACGAGTCGAGCCATTCCGATGTCTCGGTCGGGTCTATGTCGGGAAGCTGGTGCGCGAACCCGTCGATGATCACTTCGTCGGCCACAGGTCCATTCTCCCCCTCTTCGGCGGCTGGGCACCCCAACCCAGCCGCTGCGGAGCGTGGGGCCCCACCCACGCCCGCGCTCCTTTGGGCCGCCGGTAACCCCAACCCAGCCGCTGCGGAGCGTGGGGCCCCACCCACGCCCGCGCTCCTTTGGACCGCTGGTCACCCCAGCCCAACGGAGCGAGGGGTTATTACTGCCTGCTCAGCCAGCCGAGGAGGATGGCAACGGCTCGCGGATCGTTGCGCAGGTGGTGGCCCGCGCCGGCGATGAGTCGCAGGTCCGCCCCGTCACCGGACGAGTCCGCCAGAGCCCGGGCGTCGAGGTCGGGCACCACATCGTCGTCGTTGCCGTGGATCACCATCACCGGGCGCGGGTCGAGCTGTCGCGCCAGGTCGAGCGGACGAAGGTCGCGCCACTCGCGATTCCATTGGTCGACATCGGGCGGGAAGTTCGGCGAGCGGATCAGGCCGACCGAACGGGCGTGAGCCAAAAGACTGCGTACGTCACCGGCCCAGGCCATCAGGTCAGCGGGCGCGCCCAAGGTTGCGACCCCGCCGATCGCCGGGTCTGCGGCAGCGGCGGCGACACACAACGCACCACCCAGACCCAACCCGGCCAGGAACACCTGTGGCGCGCCCTCCTCGGTGCGGAGGGAGGTAACCGCGGCGGCGATGTCTTCCACCCATCCCGATGCGGAAAAGTCTCCCGGGGCATCCGGCAGGCCGCGAGGCTGAAGCGCGAGCGCCAGCCACTGCGCGTCCACCGCGATGCGGTCGGCCAGCACACCGAGCGACTGCAGCGTGGCGCGCGCCACCCCTTTCGTGCGCGGGAAGTCGGGGCACAGTACAACGGCCTTCGGCCCACCCGCGGCCGCCGTTGCGGGTGGCCGGGCTAGTTGGGCGATCGGTCAGTCCAGCGAGGCTCGGGCGCGCACGATCGGCAGGCCCGGTAACCGCGGTTGCGGGCTTCGGCGAGCAAGTCGGGCCCGAAGCAGATGCCGGCCTGCGCCGCGACGATCTCGTCGACCGCACACGCCGCGGAAGCGTCGAGATCGTGCACGACTTGGGTCCGCTTGTCCCCGAGCCACCGGTGCTCCTCGAATCTCTTGGGACGCGCCATGAAGAACGGACGATAGCTAGGACGCGTGAGTGTTCTCTCCCCCGGCCCGCAGCCGCGCCGCGGGGATGGCGTCCCCACCGCACGCGAGGAGCCGGAGGCGGACGAGCCAAAGACACACAAGGGGCGCCCCGCTGTCGCGGAGCGCCCCTTGTTCAGGTCTTGCTGGTTGAAGGACTCGGGTCACGCTGATTGCGCCGGTCGGGACCAGGGTCCGGCACGCTCACCGAGCGGTGTCTGGCGTGGTTTGCACCAGGTGGTCCAGCTTGCCGTCTAGCGGCCAGCCACCTCCAGGGTCCCAAAACAATCAGATAACAGTTGGACCACCTCCTTTCTCTGGTGCGCCCATGAAACCACATCCGGTCCCGTTCCGGAGGCAATAACGGCAGCCTTTTCGGGTGGTTTTTCCTCCAGGTCGGCGAGGCCCTCCGTTCCGGAGACACTCGCCGGTTGGGGTTTGCCGGAATGGCCTCGGGTCAGTGCTCCGGCCCGGCCTCCGGGCCGATTGCACCGATGGCGTCGAGGTAGCCCATCTGCGCTTCGAGAACCGCATGGACCTGGGCCGAGGTGTAGTGCTCGCCGGCCGCCTCGGACCGCTCCAGCACGTACTCGACCGTCTCGGCTCCGCCAACGAAAATCGGGCCTTCGACGTGCGCCGAGTTCCCGTTGCCGGACACCCCCTTGGTGCGGAAGTACTCCAGGTTCCAGTCGATGATGCGCCGGACGTCCGCGTGGGAGAGCACGGCGGATACCTCGAACGGCAGATGCTCCGCGACCCAGTCGACGGCCTGGGCCAAGTCGAACACCGGACTTGGAGGTATGGCGTCGAGTCGACGCGCTTCTCTTCCGATCACCACTGCGGCGATGGCCAGCACCATCGCGACCACCAGTACGCCGAACAGGATCCCCACAGCCGCAGCCTACGTTTGCGCGCGGCTACCAGCCTCGGTCGATCCACTCCTGGAGATGGGGGCGCTCGGTTCCGATGGTTGTGTCGTCACCGTGGCCCGGCATGACGACCGTGTCGTCGGGCAGGGCCTGGAAGAGGAGCTGGTCGACCGATTCGATGATGGTGGCGAAGTCCGCCGCGTTTCCGAAGGTGTTGCCGGGGCCTCCCGGAAAGAGCGTGTCGCCGCTGAACAGAATCGGCGAGCCCTCGACCTTGAAGCACGTCGACCCAGGCGTGTGGCCGGGCGTGTGGATGGCGCGGACACGAAGCTCTCCGACCTCGAGCGTGTCGCCGTCGGCGATGGTGAAATCGTGCGCGGGCAACATGGGGGTGTCGGCTGTTCCGATCCCCACCTCGAACCCGGCCTTCCGCATGTCTGGCGCCGCCTGGATGTGGTCCCAGTGCCCGTGCGTGGTGAGGACCCGCTTCACGTTCAGATCACGACATAACCCGAGCAGCCGCTCGCCCTCGTTCGCCGCGTCGATCATCAGGGCTTCGCCGGTTATCCGGCAGCGCAGAAAAAAGACGTTGTTGGCCATCGGCCCGACGACGACCCTGCTGACCTCCGACCCGTCGTCCGCGAAGTGGAGCGCCAGGTCGGCCATGCCTGCTTTGCTAGCACGCGACTAACCTCCGCGGCCGTGAACTTCGCCCACACCGAGGAACAAGAAGAGCTACGCGCTGCGGTCCGGCGCTTCTGCGAGGAGAAGTCGCCTTCGGCGGAAGTACGCCGGCTGATGGAGACGACCGACGGCTACGACCCCGCGGTTTGGTCGCAGATGGCCAACCAGCTCGGCCTTCAGGGCATGGCGATCCCGGAGGAGTACGGCGGCGCCGGCTTCGGCTTCACCGAGCTGGGCATCGCCCTCGAAGAGATGGGGCGCGTTCTTCTCTGCGCACCGTTCTTTTCCTCCGCCGTGCTGGCCACGCAGGCACTGCTGGCCACCGACGACGAGGAGGCGAAGAAGGAACTGCTTCCTGGAATCGCATCCGGCGAGACCATCGCCACCTTGGCCTTCACCGAAGACAGTGGACGGTGGGACGTCGAAGGCATCTCGCTCGAGGCCACCAAGTCGGGCGAAGGGTGGACGCTGACGGGCTCGAAGATGTTCGTGCTCGACGGCCACACCGCGAACCTTCTGCTCGTCGCCGCCACGACCGCTGGTGGCGTGAGCCTCTTCGCGGTCGAAGGCGAAGCGTCCGGTCTCACGCGTACCCCGCTCACGACGATGGACCAGACGCGCAAGCAGGCGCGTGTCGAGTTCGCGTCGACCCCAGCGCGGCTGGTCGGCAGTGAAGGCGCACTCGCGGACGCATTGCCAAAGGTCCTCGACCTCGCCGCCATCGCGCTGGCCTCGGAGCAGGTCGGTGGGGCGCAGAAGTGCCTCGAGACCTCGGTGGAGTACGCCAAGACCCGCATTCAGTTCGGCCGGCCCATTGGCAGCTTCCAGGCCATCAAGCACAAGTGCGCCGACATGCTGCTCGAGGTCGAATCCGCCAAGTCCGCTGCGTATTACGGCGCTTGGGCCGTCGACGACGCATCGGAGGAAGTCCCGGTCGTCGCGTCGCTCGCCAAGTCCTACTGCTCGGAGTCCTACTTCCATGCAGCCGCGGAGAACATCCAGATTCACGGCGGGATCGGCTTCACCTGGGAACACGACGCGCACCTGTACTTCAAGCGGGCCAAGTCCTCTGAGCTCCTTTTCGGCGATCCTGCGTACCACCGAGAGTTGCTGGCCCAGCGCATCGGCCTCTGAACCCCGTACTGCGGGCGATCGCCGCCCGCCGTTCCATCGGGCGGCTCTCCGAGCCTGCACCCGACGACGAAGAGCTCCGTCTACTCATCGCGGCCGCCGCGGCAGCGCCCGACCACGGGAGGCTGCGACCCAGTCGATTCATTGCACTCCGGGGCGCGAACAAGGACGCCTTCGGCGACGTGCTCGAGCAGGCCTACCGTCAGCGTTGCGCCGCGGCCGGCGTAGAGCCGGACCCCGCGGCCGCCCAAAAGGAGCGAACGAAGTTGGGCCGCGCCCCCCTCGTGGTAGTGGCTGCCACGACGCGTCCGGAGCCCGACAGCCCGGAGGCCGGCAGCCGGAACGCGGCGACGATCCCCTGGGACGAACGAAAACACTCCACCGCCGCCGCGGTGCAGAACCTCCTGTTGGCAACCACCTCGCTCGGCTACGGCTCGATGTGGCGCACCGGGGACCCCGCCCGTGACTCCTTCGTGAAGGAAGCCCTCGGCTTGGAGCCCGAGGCCGAGATCATCGGCTTCATATACATCGGCACGCCCCCCGAGGGAGGGGGCCCGCCGCCTCACGCCCTCGCCAGTGACGGGCTGCTCACCGAATGGCAGAGGCTCTAACCGGCTAGAACTGCCGCATGCGCAAGACCAACGCCACTGCCCTACTCGCCGTCGTCCTGATATTCGGGGCCGCGTGCGGAGGAAACGAACAGCCGTCGGCTCAAGATGTCGTCGACGAGGCGCGCGAAACCGCGGAAGCCGCGGACGAACGCACGGAAGGCCTCCAGGAGGCGGGCGAGGACGTAGCCGACGGCGTTGGGGATGTGGCGGCAGACGTCGCCGACGGGGAGGACTCCGACAAAGTCGATCTCGAGGTTGCCGAGGCCAAGGTCGAAGGCAACACCGCGGTCCTGACCATGAAGGTCGGCGGCGTGACGATCGTCGCCGCAAACGGCGACACCTCCGGTAAGAGCGGCCACTACCACGCGTTCATCGACAGGGAGCCGGTCAAGGAAGGCCAGGCGATCCCCAAGGAGGATGGAATCGTTCACTCCGCGGACAATCCGATTCGGATCCCCGGGCTCTCGCCGGGCAAGCACGAGATCACGGTCGTGCTGGGCGATGGCAACCACACCCGGATCCGCGGAGACCTCGCGGCGGACGCAACCGTCACGATCAGCTGAACGTGCTGCGGGTCGTGGTGTACGACCTGCGCGACGCGTTCGACCAGTCCGTACTCAGCCCGGCAGAACAGCAGCGGGTAGAGCGATTCGCGTCGCAGGACGCGGCCCGACGATGGGCCGCCGGGCGCTGCGGGTTGCGTCAAGTTCTCGCAGACGCCGTAGGCGCAGACCCCGCAGCCCTCGAACTGACCCGAGGCCCCCACGGAAAGCCGGCATTGGCGTCGTCAGATCTGCGCTTCAACAAATCGGACAGCGGCGAACTAGCCGCGGTAGCGCTCTCCGATGGCCGCGAGGTCGGGCTCGATGTAGAAGCGCACCGCGACGTGAAGCGGTCCGAGCGCATCGCAGCCCGGTTCTTTTCCGACGCGGAACAAGAGGCGCTCGCCACCCTGCCCGTCGACGAGCGCCGGCAGGCCTTCTTCGACTGCTGGACGGTCAAGGAAGCTGTGCTGAAGTGCGACGGCGGTGGTCTCGGCGCGATGCCGATGGCTTCGTTCTCCGCTCCCCTGGGCGCGCAATGGCAGGGTCAGATTTCCGCCAGGTGGTGGGGGGCGCGCTTGCAAATCGCCACTGGCGTGTCCGGCGCCGTTGTGCTCGAGGGCACGGACGAAGCCAGGCCGACCGTCACATATCGGAAAGCGGGCGCCTCGGCTCCCGGATGACCTCCAGATCGGACGGCACCCCTCGCACTTCGACGTCGCCGCCGTCGATCCGCACAGTGAGTCGGGAGCCGGCCAAGGGAATTCCCTGCACGCAGAGATAGGAGATCTCCTCGGGCAATACGGGGTCCAGCCACAATTTTCCGTGCGGGGCCCAAGGCTCGAAACGCAGCAGGGTGCGGAGCAACAACAGCGGCGCGGCCGACGACCACGCCTGCGGGGAACACGAAGTCGGGTAGGAAACAACCCCCGGATATTCCGTCCGGTCCAGCCCGGCGTACAGCTCGGGCAAGCGGCCCCCCTGCGATGAAGCCGCGTCGAGCAACGCCATGATCACGCGCTGCGCGTGGTCGACCAAGCCGTAGCGCATCAGGCCCGCGGCGATGATCGCGCTGTCGTGCGGCCACACGCTGCCGCAGTGATAGCTGATCGGGTTGTACCCGCCCATCGTCGACCCGAGGGTTCGGATGCCCCACCCGTTGAACATCTGCGGCGACAACAACCGGTCCGCAATCAGGGGCGCCTTTTCCTCGTCGACGATGCCGGTCCAGAGGCAGTGGCCCATGTTCGACGCGAGCGCGTCGATCGGCCGTTTGTCCGCGTCCAGTCCCATCGCAAACCAGCCCCGCTCCTCGAGCCAGAAGTCCCGGTTGAAAGCGGACCTCAGGTCTTGGGCGCGGGCGCGGTAATCCTTCGCCACGTCGGGTTCGTCCATCTCATCCGCGAAGTGAGCGCGGGCGATGTACGCGCCGTACACATAAGCCTGAACCTCCGCCAGCGCGATGGGGGTGCGCGGTAAAGCTCCGTCGGAGAAGCGCACGCCGTCCCAGGAGTCCTTCCAACCTTGGTTCGCCAAGCCCCGATCCGAAGCCCGTTGGTACTCGACATAGCCATCGCCGTCTCGGTCGCCGAATTCGGAGATCCACCTCAGGGCGAAATCCGCGTGGGGAATCAACTCATCCACTGCGTCGCGCGCCAGGCCCCACCGGCGCAGCTCACCCAGGAGCATCACGAACAGCGGGGTGGCATCGGCGGTGCCGTAGTAGATGCGGCCTCCCCCGAGAGAGAGCGAGGCAGCTTCGCCGAAGCGCATCTCGTGAAGAATCCGACCGGGTTCCTCCTCATTGCGCGGATCGACCTCGGTGCCTTGAAAGCGGGCAAGGGTCTGAAGTACTCCCAGGGCCAGGTCCGGGTCCACGATCAAAGCCATCCACGACGTGATCAAAGAGTCCCGACCGAACAGGGTCATGAACCAAGGTGCTCCGGCCGCAACCACGGTGCGGTCCGGGAACTCGGGATCGAATATGCGCAGCGCCCCGAGGTCCTCGGCACCGCGCGCCACTACCGAGCCGAGCCACGGGTGATCGCTTTCCACCAATGGCACTTCCGAGCGCCAACGCGCCAGGCGTTCGCCTGGCGTGGCGCGTTCGACGGGCTGCCCGCACAGGTAGCGCGGCTCGATTTCCTCGCCCTCGATTACAGGCGTGACTTGGATGCAGGTGGCCCACTGGCCATGGGCGGGCACGATCACCTCGAAGACGGCGCTCGAAGCGTTCAGCTCCGGCTCGCCCGACAGCCGAATTCGGGCGCCGCGACTCACACCACCCTTCCGAAAAGCGAAGCTGAGCTCGCCGTCTCCTACCGCCAGCTCGCGGTGCTCGCCGTCTGAACCCTGCCGCCCCTCCTTCACCTCGAACAGATCCGCGAAGTCGCTGTCCAGCTCCAGGTGCAGCTGGCAGTAGGCCGGCTCCTCCCCGAAGTTGCGCACGATGAGGTCCTCACGCATCCCGCGCCCGACGTAGCGGTTCCGAAAGATCATCAGGCCGCTCTCCCCGCGCGCGTCGCTCTGCGAGCGGGCACGCAGAGCGAACTGCGCGCTAAAGGGTTCCGTGCTGGTCGCCGCCAGGACCTCGGGGTACTGACCGTTGACTCTCAATTCGAGCCGCGAGAGGAAGCGTGTGTCGCGAAAGAAGAGCCCATGGGGCGCACCGGGGGCCATGTTTCCCGAGGAGTCGGAAATTGCGAAGGCCGAGCCCTCTACCAAGGTGACATTGGACGCCCCCGCCCGTCCGAGCGAAACACTCTCGCCTTCGAAGGACCACGGGTCCGCCATGGAACGCGACCCTACGACTTAGGACAGAAGACTCAGCCCTCTCTCGCGCGGAGGATGGGCGACGCGGCGGCTCAGCAAAAACCCGGTGAGCCGATCCGAGGATCGATGGCGCAGACTGGGTCGGTGACGGGCTTTTTGGGGGGGCAGCCGCTACCCACGGCAACGTGGCGGGGGCGTCACCGCGCCCTTTGCGCAGTCCTGGCCCTTCACGGTCCGGTGATCTGGATCTATGCCGCGTTGCTCGACCGGTTGACGCCGAGCGTCCTTCAGGACGGGCTGATCCTTGTGATCCTGGCGTTGCTCGCCATCCGGTCGGAGACCATCTCCAGGCTCGGTGCGACCCTGGTCGCCGCGGCGGGTCTCGCCGGCGCCTCGGCCGTAATCGTTGCGCTGTCCGACGCGTTCGCGCCGGGTTCGTATCACATGATCTTCGTCGTCAGCCTGGTGGCCCTCTACCAGAACTGGGGAGCGTTCGGCGTTGCGCTGCTCATCACGATGACGGCGAGCGCCGTCATCGGCCAGCCCATCCGGGGGACGGCCTGGGCGATCGCGAACGGCATCGCGTTGCTGGTGGTCGGCGGGGTGAACCTCATCGCGTGGGCCCTGGCCGAGGCCAGCCGGAGCCGCGAGACGGCGATGGCCCGCCGGAGTCAACTGGTGCTGGACGCGGCGACCGAGGGGGTCTACGGACTGGACCGCGACGGCCGGCTCACCTTCATCAATCCCGCCGCGGTTCAGTTGTTCGGCTGGCCCGCGGACGAGTTGCTCGGTCGTTCGATGCACGAGATGACGCACCACACGCGCCCGGACGGAAGCGCCTACCCGCGTGAGGACTGCCCCATGACACGGTCGATCCGAGAGGGGACTACGAGCCGAATCGTCGACGAGATCTTCTGGCGGCGGGACGGTTCGAGTTTCCCGGTTCGGTACACCGCCACCCCGTTACTGGAGGAAGGCGTGATCGCGGGCGCGGTGGTGACATTCGAGGACAGAAGTGCCAGGGCCCGCGCCGCCGTCGCCGAGGCGGAGATCAGCCGTCTCGTGGAGCTGGAACAAGCGCAGCGAGATGTCCTCAGTTATCTGCAGGAGACGATCCGACCCCCCAAACCCGAGGTGCCTAGTGCGGATCTCGGCGTGCACTACCTGCCCTCGGAGGACGGTGCTCCGACCGGCGGAGACCTATACGACTGGCAGCTGTTGCCCGACGGAACTCTGCACATTGCTGTTATCGATGTGGTTGGCAAAGGCGTGGCCGCTACGAAGGACGCGCTCGCCGTCGCACACGCTCTTCGGCTGTCGGCCCTGGCGGGGAGAGCGCTCATAGATCTGGTTCGCGTTGCGGACGAGCTCGTGACTGCTCAGAGCCCCGACGTCGTGGCGACGGTCCTGATCGCGCACTACAACCCCGCCACAGGGTTGGTGCGACTGGCCGGCGCCAGCCACCCGCCGGCCCTACACATCGCCGCGGACGGGACTGTGTCGGAGATCTCGGCGCCCGGGATCGCCATCGGTTGGCCTGGCGCGGGGACCGAGTCGATAACCGAGCTCACCCTGGCGCGCAACGACTCCCTGTTGCTCTACACCGACGGACTCATCGAGGCGTCGAAGAACCTCGACGTGGGGTTGATGGAGGTGGGCCGGGAGGCCGCCCTCGTGGCGCGATATCCCCCGGACCAACTTGCGCGCGCTCTCGTCGAGCGGATGCTCGGGCGCGGGACCCGCCGCGACGACACCCTCGCCGTCGTGCTCAGAAGGCGCACTCCGCCGCAGCTCGAGGGCCGCGCCCTGGGACCCTTCTCGCACAGGTTCCGCGCCAACGAAGCCGTGGTGCCATTGGCGCGCCACCTGCTCACTGACTGGCTGGCCAACCAGCCCGTCGAGCCGGCCGACGTGGAGGACCTACCGCTTGTCGTGTCCGAGCTCTGCTCCAACGCGGTGCGCGCCGCCCGGACCGAAGTGATCCTGCGGGCGTGGGCGGACGGCGACGCCCTGATCATCGAAGTAGAGGACGACGGAGGCCGCCCAGTGCCCCGCCGCCGCGGGGGACTGGAGCCCGAGGTCCCCGCGATAGGCGAGGAGCACGGGCGCGGCCTCTACCTCGCCGAGTCGCTCACTGACGAGATGACAACGCGGGTGGAAGAGGGAAGGACCATCGTCCGAGCGACCCGGAAAGCCGTTCTGGCCTGAGCGGCCCGAGGATTTACACCGGCTAGGCCTTGTATATTCTGGACGGGTGACCAACCCCAGCTCCGGCAACGGCCTGGGGTCCGCTGCCCTGTTCCAGGTGGCCGGGCTGCACGCGACGGTCGAGGGCCAGGAGATCCTCAAGGGCGTGGATCTTTCGGTCCGCGAGGGGGAGGTCCACGCGCTGATGGGCCCCAACGGGTCCGGCAAATCCACCCTCGCTCACACCTTGCTCGGCAACCCGGATTACACCGTGAGCGCGGGACAGGTGCTCCTACGCGGTGACGACGTCACGGCCTGGGCGGCAGACGAGCGGGCCCGCGCCGGGATGTTCCTCGGATTCCAATATCCCGAGGAGATCCCCGGGGTCCCGGTCATCCAATTCCTTCGCCAGGCCCTGTCGGCGCGCAAAGGAACGGACCTCTCGGTGCTCGAGCTGAGGCTCACCGTCGGCGACTGGATGGAACGCCTGGGCATCGACCCGGCGTTCGCCGACCGCTACCTCAACGAAGGCTTCTCCGGCGGAGAGAAGAAGCGCAACGAGGTCCTGCAGATGGCGGTGCTCGAGCCCGACATCGCCATTCTGGACGAGACGGACTCCGGCTTGGATATCGACGCGCTGCGCGTCGTCGGCCGTGGCGTGCAGGCCGTCCGCGAGGCCCGTCCGGCTCTGGGCGTCCTGGTCATCACCCACTACCAACGAATCCTCGACGTGCTGCAGCCGGACTTCGTCCACGTTCTGGTCGACGGACAAATTGTCGACTCCGGCGGGCCCGAACTCGCCCGCGAACTGGAACGGTCGGGCTACCGCAGCTACGGAGTAGACGAGCCCGCGCATCCGGAGGCGGACCCGGAGTTGGCGGCGGCTTCATCATGAACGCGATCAGGTCATGAATCTCGATGTCGCCACCGTGAAGAAGGACTTCCCTCTCCTTTCGGGAAACCCCGACCTGGTGTACCTCGACTCCGCTTCATCCGCACAGAAGCCCGCCGCGGTACTCGACGCGATGACGGACTACTACGAGACGACGCATGCCAACGTGCACCGCGGTGTCTATGGCTTGGCGCAGGAGGCCACCGAGCGATTCGAGGGCGGCCGAGCGAAGGTGGCGCGCTTTCTCGGCGCGACAGACCCCAACGAAGTCGTCTTCACCAAGAACGTCACCGAAGCACTCAATCTGCTGGCGCACTCGTGGGGGCGTTCGCGGTTGTCGTCCGGCGACGTCGTGCTGCTGAGTGAGATGGAGCATCACGCGAACCTCGTGCCCTGGTTGATGCTGGCCCAGGAGCGCGGCGTCGAGCTGCGGTACATCCCCGTGGACCAGGAGGGAGAGCTGGACCTCTCCGACCTGGACCGGCTGTTGGACGGGGCGCGACTGGTCTCGATCGCCGGGATGTCCAATGTCCTCGGAACCATCAACCCGGTGACCCGAATTGCGGAGGCGGCGCACGCCGTCGGCGCGTTGGTCGCGGTCGACGCGGCTCAGCTGGTCCCGCATGTGGCGGTCGATGTGTCGACGTTGGGTTGTGACTTCCTCGGATTCACGGGCCACAAGATGTGTGGGCCGACCGGTATCGGGGGTTTCTGGGCACGCGCCGAGCTCCTGGAGGAGATGCCGCCGTTCATGGGCGGGGGCGAAATGATCCGCGACGTTCGCCTCGATGGTTTTACGCCGAACGTGCCGCCGTGGAAGTTCGAGGCCGGCACGCCGCCGATCGCCGAGGCCATCGGCCTCGGCGCGGCCGTCGACTATCTCGAGTCGCTGGGAATGGAGGCCGTTCGCGAACACGAGAAGGAGCTCACCGCCTACGCGTTGCGCTCT
>DATLBX010000069.1:0-21112 GCA_035526705.1 Acidimicrobiales bacterium
GCGTTCGACGAAGACGCATTCGCGGTCGGGGCGGTCCTCGCCGCGCATGGCGCCGTGGCGATGAAGATGAGCCGCGACGTCGAGCACCTGAACCTTGCGCTTCAGTCTCGGGCGACTATCGAGCAGGCAAAAGGGATCATCATGGCCACCATGCGCTGCTCTCCCGATAGGGCCTTCGAAGTTCTCCGGCAGCAGTCCCAGGCGCTGAACGAAAAATTGCGCGACATCGCCGCCGAGATCGTGGATCGTCAGGCTCCGGGATAGGCCACACCGGCGGCGCTATTTCCGGGAGTCACCAAGCTCTCCAATGGGTACAGGAATCCAGATGACCGATTTCGATCCTAGGGAGAACAACATGCCGGACAACGACGAAATGCTGAAGCGAGTCGAGGGGCTCGAGGCGGCGATGGCGACTCAAACCGCTGCGCTAGCCGGCGCGGAAGCGACGCAGGCCGCGGTACAGGCGGGCATGGCCGCCACGGGAATGGCCACCCAGGCCGGAAACGTGGCGACAGTCACCGCCATTCAGGCGGGCAACGTGGCGACGATGATGGCCGGGAGCGCGGCCTTCGTGGTCGGGATCTTCCTGGGGCTCTCCCTAACTCGCCGCTGAGGCGGCAGTTCTAGACACCGGGGCGCGGATTCGCCGCCCGTCCTAGCCTCCGGGCGTGACGGGGCGGCGAAGCGTCCTTGGCTCGCCGGACGGCTTCGCCAAGCCGGCCGCAGGCGCCGCTTGGTGCGTTCTCCTCGGTTGGTTCTTCGTGTCAGGCCGGCAGGTACCGCTGCTGTCGCTGGTCGATCTC
The DNA here is from genome assembly GCA_035526705.1 of Acidimicrobiales bacterium. GTDB lineage: Bacteria > Actinomycetota > Acidimicrobiia > Acidimicrobiales > JAHWKP01 > JAHWKP01. The sequence goes on from DATLBX010000069.1 coordinate 804, forward strand.
GGCTTCCACGAACTGGGCCACCTGCTCACCTATCCATTGCCGTGGGAACTCGTGACCGCGGCGATGGGGTCGGTCACGCAGGTGGCCGTCCCGCTCGGCCTCGCGGGCTACTTCTTGTTCCTTCGAGGCGAGCCGGTGAGTGCGGGGGTCTGTCTCGCGTGGACGGCCACGTCGGCCTGGGGCGTTCACGCCTACATCGCCGACGCCCCCAACGAGCAGCTCCCTTTGATCGGCGGAGACCACGACTGGGCGTTCATCCTGCACGAGCTGGATCAGATGGGAGCGGCCGCGAACCTGGCCCGGGTCGTGTGGCTCTTCGGGCTGATCTGCCTGGCGGCCGGCTTGGCCCTCTGCCTCGTCGAAGGGCCGTGGCTCGGCCGTGGTGAAATCCCGTCGCCGTCGCTATGAACCGCGTCGACCTCTCAGTCTTCGCCAAGTCGTTCGAGTGCGGCCATGAGGAAGGCGTCCCTCCGCTCCGTCAGCGCCCGGCCCTTTAGGTCCGGCCGACCGGCACTGCTCATCGACTCCTCATAGGCCGACATATCCGCGGGAGTGTTGAGCGCGGCGACTACATCCCAATAGGGGACGTTCTCGGCGCGCCGGCCGCTCGCCCGCTCCCACCCAGCCAAGACCTCGGCCGCGGCGTCGAACCCGAACAGCAGGGCCGCGTCCCAGCGAAGCGACCCGAGATCGATCCCGTAGCCTCCTGCGCCCGCCGCTTCCCAGTCGATCATCCCGACATATGCGTCGCCGGTCCACATGGTGTTGCCCTGCCAGAGATCTCCGTGCACGAACACCGTCGCTTCCTCGGGAGCGGCGAGGCTCTGGATGAGCCGGTCGGCCTCGTCCAATAGGGGCGTCGACGCGACTTCGATTCCGTCGCGACGCATCTCGGCGTAATCGATCCAGGGCATGTGGCGCGTGCGGAGCGGCAGGTCCTCGGTCGGCTCGATTGGGATGCCGTGAACAGCGGCCGCCGCGGCGCCGACGGCCTGCAGCCGCGCGGGGTCGGCCTCCAGCGGGACATCCGAAGTGCCCGGCAGCACCGTCATCAACACCGCCAACGCACCGGCGGCTTCACCCGTCAAGTCGACGGCAATGAGTCGCGGCGTGGGAAGCCCGTGTTGTTCCGCCAGAAAGAGCGCGGCCGCTTCGGTCGCCAATTCCTCGCGTTGACCGAGTGGGGCAGCCTTGAGAATCGCCTCGACGATCTCGCCACTCGTCTCCACCCGCACTCGCCAGGGCGAACCGCCCGACCGGAGCGACTCGGCCGACACGATTTGGGCGCCGCGCCCAATCACTAGGGCCACCCAACGCAAGACCGATTCGAGGCCGCGACTCACGGCCCCACCTCCTCCAGCCGGCGAAGTGCGACCTGCAACTCGGGCCTTTGATCTCGACTGGCCGCCCATGCCACCTGTCCGATGAGGATCCGCATGACGACCAGCCGGCGCATCTCGCGCAGCTCGTCGACGTCGACGGCTCGGTGCGCTCCATAAGCGGCGATCAACTCATTGCAAGTGAACGGCACGGAGAAGGCGGCCTCGAACCAGTCCCACCACCCGAAATCGAACGCGGCCGGACCCCCTTTGGCGCTCTCCCAGTCGATCACCCCGGAAATCTGACCACCGTGCACGAGGATGTTCGATGGGCTGTAGTCGCCGTGCACCAGCCCGCAGGACGCAGCGCGCAGGGCCGGCCGCGCCGACTCGAACTCGGAGCGGACCTGCTCGACCGTCCGTCGGACTCGGTCGTCACCGGCGGTCGCGGCTCGCGCCAACGACGGCTCGAACTCGTCGACGAACCATCGATCGAGCGAGTCGCTCTCCCCGTTGCCCGAACTCGCCAGGTTCCCGACTCCTGTCACTCCGATTGAGTGGACCCGGGCGAGCATTTCACCGCATGTACCTGCCAGGTTCGGCCCTTCTTGCGCCTCGGCAAGGCGGACTCCAGGCAGATATTCGATGAGCATGACGGCCAAGTCCCCCACTTCTTGAACGCCGTAGATCTCCGGACACGGAATCCCCGCCAGCCGTACGCGCTCCATAACGCGTGTCTCCATCGCGTATCGGTTCTTCGCCACGGACGAAACGCGGGCGACGACCCGTCCGCCGCCGACGAGGGCGACGTCGAAGACCGCGTTGCTCATGCCGACGGGAAGCTGCGTAATCGATAGCGGGGTCCCAATTCCCACGACTGAGGTGGCGCGGCGGACCGCGTCGGCAGTCGCCCCGTGGGAATCCACGACGCGAGGCTACGGACAGCCTCGTTCGGCTAGGAGCGAATTACGAGGCGGTGACGGCGTAGAGCGTCCACGACCCGGGGATGCCCCTGAGCGCGTGCTCACCCCGGGGCTCGAATTCGATGGACGACCCGGCCACCAGGTCGGCGACAGTGCGCGACACCAGGACCTCGCCTGGATCGGCGGTCTTGGCAACTCGCGCTCCGATGTGGACGGCGATGCCGGCCACGTCTTCGCCCCGCGTCTCGATCTCACCGGTGTGCACTCCCGCCCGTACGTCGAGGTCGAGAGCACGCAACGCGTCGCGGATCGCGCATGCACAGCGGATGGCCCGGGTCGGGCCGTCGAATGTCGCCAAGAAACCGTCGCCCGCAGTCCCGACCTCACGTCCCTTGTGGCGCGCCAGCTCGCGCCGCACGATCGCGTGGTGCGCGTCGAGGACGAGCGACCACTCGTGATCTCCGAGGGTCGTGGCCTGCTCGGTCGAGGAGACGATGTCGGTGAAAAGAACCGTGGCCAAGATGCGAGCCGGGTCGTGCGACGGGGCCTCACCCGTGACGAACTCGGCGATCTCGTCGAGGGCAACGTCGGCTTGGTCGCCGAAGAAGTACAGGTCCTCGCCTGGGATCTCCACCAGCCGGGCGCCCTCGATGTTCTCGGCCAAGTACCGGCCGAGCGCGAGGGGCACGAAGTTCGTATCGGTTCTGTGCAGAACCAGCGTCGGCGCTTGGATCGACGACAGCACCGAGCGCGTGTCGTTGTTGCGGAAGACATAGTCGTACTGCGCAGCTGCGGTCCGGGGTGTCGCGGTGAGCCGAACGAATTTCGTCATTGATCGAACCGACTCCGGATCGTTGGACAGCGTGGGCATGGCGAGCTTGATCAGCTCGTCCGTTCCCCACGTCTCGCGGATCAAGTCGACGTAACCGGCGACGGTCTCCTCCGGGACACCGATGGGGTAGTCCTCGGTTTGCATGTATTTCGCCGCGGTCGTCATGAGGACCAGCGACTCCACCCGCTTCGGATGGGATGCGGCGAGAACGACGGCGATGGGACCGGCATCGATCTCTCCCACCACGACCGCGCTTTCGGAGCCGACGGCGTCGAGGACCACGAGCGCGTCGTCGGCCCACTCCTCCCACGTCGGAATGGCCTCGAGCGGAATCGGGTCGGACGCTCCGGACCCACGTCGGTCGAACACGATGAGGCGCCCGAACGAGGACAGGTTCTGTAGGAAGCTGGCCAAGGGCGGCACATCCCACTGCACTTCGACGTTGCCCAGACCGCGCAGGTAGAGGATGTCCCGTTCGCCCTCGCCCAGTACCTGGTAGGCGATCTGCCCCTTCTCCGCAGAGGCGTACATGGTCCGCGGGGCTACCACCTCCCAATTCTCTCGCACGGAGGGGGTATTTGCCTGGGCGAGGGGGTATGGATGAGGTCCGCCCGTGTGGCGATACCTAGTGAGGAGATCTAATGAGCAACGAGAACCGTGACAACGACAACGACGGCAACATCAAGGACGCGCTTCAGCGCGACCTCGAGCAGACGAAGGCTGACGTGACCGGTAACCGCGCCGGCCAGGACTTGGACCAGGACGTCGACGACACCCTCCGCCAGGCAGTCGGCAAGCAGGACGTCCCCGGCGAGAACCAGCCGAACCGGGACTAGACGGCACCAACCGGCCGCAATTTTCCGCCGGTACGGCGAATCATGCGGCCAGTCAGAGACATGAATTCGTGACGACGGCGGTCTTGGACCGCCGTCGTTTCGCGCTCCGCCCTACGATGCGCGGCGGTGACGGAAGACTCTCGGCTGGAGGCCCTTCGTAAGGTTCCGCTCTTCTCGGGCTTGACGGACATCGAGCTCGAGACCCTTCTGGAGCACTCCGAGGAACGGGCGTACCGTCCGGGCCAGGATCTCGTCACCCAAGGTGACTCCTCCGGGCCCTTTTTCCTTCTCTACGAAGGTCGCTGCCAGGTAACGGTCAACGGGCGTCCGAAGCGCAAGGTGGGGCCGGGTCAGTACTTCGGTGACATGGCGCTCATCGACGGCGAGCCCCGATCTGCCACAGTCCGCGCTGAGACCGAAGTGCGAGGCCTGGCCATCCACGCGGAGGCGTTCTTCGGCATCTTGGAAGGCAACTTCGCCGTCACCCGAAAGATCATGGCCAACCTCTCCCGGCGAGCCCGGGCCGCAGAGCGCGAGCTTCACGACTAGCGGCGCAGGGCCCGACGGCCCGGAGCCAATAGCGTTGTGTCCCGATGTTCTCCCCCCGACGCTCGCGGCGCGTCCGCCGCCGTCGCTGGATAGTCGTAGGGATCGTCGCTTCTGCGCTGGTGCTGGCCATCAACGCCGTCGCTCAGTCCCAAGGCCGCGAGTCCGCCCTGCGGATCGCGACCATCTCCTACCTGGACAATGTCCGCCCCGAAGTCGAGCGCTCCAACAACCTCGGCGACGAGTTGGCCGATCTACGGACTCGGGCTACCGAGCTCGGGCGCGCCACAGTGTCGGAGCGCCTGCAGCGGGTCGGCGTCGAAGCGCTGGCGGGGGTGCGCGCGGTGGAGGAGGTGGACCCGCCGGCACAGCTGCGAACCAACCATTCCCTGCTCGTGGCCGCCTTGGCGATCCGGGCGCGCTCCGCTGACACGATCCGTAGGACCATCGGGGAAGCGCTTAATCCGGGGTCCCCGCCTCCTCCGGCAACCGAATTGGTGAGGGCAACCGAGGACCTGCGCTCCGCGGACCGTTCTTACGAGCTGTTCCGCGAAGCGCTGCCCGATGACGAAGACATGGCGATGCCGCAGTCGGCGTGGCTCGATGGCGAACCGCTCGCGCCGGAGGAAGCCAGTGCTTTCGTGTCGACGCTGCGCTCGGCGGGATCACTCGCTCCGGTCCGAGACGTCGCGGTGGTGACGATCACGATGGAGCCCGCGGCTGTGGGCTCCGAGGGGCCGGCTGCGATTATCCCGCCGTCTCCCACGATGAAGCTTCAGGTGGTGGTGGCGAACGTGGGGAACGACGCCATCAGACAGTTGCCCGTCGTCGCCGCCGTGGCCGCTCCCGACGGCGACGTGGACACGGCGCGACAGTTCGTGGACCTGGAGCCTGGACAGCGGGCGACGGTGACAATCGGGGGGTTGCGACTGGCGGCCCAGTCGGCCAACGAGCTCCGCGTGACCGCGGGGCCGGTCGACGGCGAGGCCACGCTCTCCGACAATGAGCGGCGGCGCACGCTGCTCGTGCGCTGATCTGTTCTGCGCGGCACGTTCGATGAAGATCGCCTATCTCGGCCCGGCCGGCACGTTCACCGAGGAGGCGCTGCTGTCGGATCCCGCGTCGGGTCTCCCCGGTGTCGAGCTGATCCCCATGCGCTCGATCGACGAGGTGCTTGTCTCCGTTCAGGAGGGACAGATGGAAAACGGCTTCGTCGCGATCGAGAACTCCATCGAGGGAACGGTCAACATCACACTGGACACGTTGGTTTTCGGTTCCGACCTGTTGATCCAGCGCGAGGTGGTGACGCCGATTCGCATGCACCTCATGGGCCGGAAGGGAGCCGATGTTGCCGGTCTGGAACGGGTGTTGTCCTTCCCGCATGCCATCGCGCAGTGCCGGGACTGGCTGTCGAACCACGCGCCCGACGCCACCATCGTGGCGTCGAACTCCACGGCCGACGCCGTGCGCATGGTGGCCGAGTGGGACGACCCAACCGCCGCGGCCATCGGCCCCGCGAGGGCCGCAGAACTGCATGGGCTGGAAGTTCTGGCGGCGGATATCGAGGACCACTCGGACAACGCCACGCGTTTCGTGCTGGTCGCGCGCGACGGCATTCCCCCGCCTACGGGTCACGACAAGACCTCCATCGTCTGCTTCCAACGCGCCGACCATCCGGGCAGCCTGCACTCGATACTCGGGCAGTTCTCCGCCCGTGATCTCAACCTCACCAAGCTGGAATCACGCCCCACCAAGAAGGGCTTGGGCGACTACTGCTTCGTCATCGACCTGGAAGGCCATATCGACGACGAGGTGATCGCGGACTGCCTGCGTGATCTGCACGCGCAGTTGCCTGCGCTGAAGTTCCTCGGTTCATATCCCGCGGCGGGCGCGCACGGAGAGTCGAGACGTCGCGATGCGGAGCAGTCGTGGCGGGAAGCCGACGGATGGGTGCGCGAACTGAAGGCCAAAGTCGGCCGGGGGTTCTGGCAGACCTACTGAAGACCCGGCGGCCAATCCGGGAGGCGGGTCCGCAGTGCCGCACGCAATGGTCCCGCGGCGCCGAGAACGAGCGAGTCCGCCCCACGCTTCCCCCAAAGCTGCACTCCCACGGGCAATCCCTCCGAATCGAGCCCGGTCGGGATCCCGATCGCGGGTGCACCGAGCACCGACTGAAGGTGGTTGCAGCGCAGCGTCGAGTCGCGGAACCCGCCTCCTTCCGGATCGGTGACTCGACTGGGTGTTCCTGCGGCCACCGGCGAGAGCACAAGGTCGACTTGCAATCGGTCGACGTGGGCGCGAACACGGTTCGTGGCCGCCCGTCCGCCCTCGGCATCGGCGCCGCGCTCTACGAGGGGGCCGAGGCGGGAGCGGAGGGATTCACCGAGCTTGACTGCTTGCGCCGGCCACGTATCGAGGATCAGTGTGTGCACGGCGATCATCTCGGCGCGCTGGAAGTCGATGGCCCGGTCGACCTCCGCGGACGTCGGGATCGAAACGTCGACGACGCTCGCGCCGAGCTGTCCCGCCGCGTCTGCGGCAACGCGGATCGCTTCGAGTTGATCCGGTCCGATCGGAGGCTCGAATGTCTCCGGGACTCCGACTGTGAGTCCGGACAAGTCACCTCGAGCCTCAACCCGAACGGAACCCGCGCTGAGAACGTCGAACACCAGAACAATGTCTTCGACCTCGCGCGCCAGCACCCCCACGGTGTCGAACGACGGAGCGAGTGGGACCACACCGTCGAGCGGTATGACGCCGTGGGTGGGGCGAAATCCGACCACGCCGCAGAGCACGGCGGGAATGCGTACTGAACCACTCGTGTCGCTGCCGAGGGCGAACGGAACCATGCCGGCCGCGACTGCGGCACCCGATCCTCCACTCGAGCCGCCGGGGACCCGCTCCAGATTCCAGGGGTTCCGGGTGCTGCCCCGCGTCTCGTGCTGTGTCGTCACACCCATGGCGAACTCATGCGTGCGCGTCAACCCGATCGGTATCGCGCCGGCAGCCTTCAGCCGGCGCACTGCTTCGGAGTCGTGCCGGCCGACCCGGCCTTCCCACGCGAGCGAACCCGCGGTGTGAGGCCATCCCGCGACCTCGAACAGCTCCTTGACTCCGAATGGCACGCCGGCCAATCGGGAGTCGGTGGACGCCGCGCCGCCGGCGTCCGCATCGACGTAAGTGAACGCGCCGACCGAGGAATCGACGGCCCGAGTGCGCCCCAGCGCGACCGCCACGGCTTCCTCGGAACGTTGCCGGCCTGAAGCAATCTCTCGAGCCAGCTCCGCCGCCGACAACCGCCAGAGCTCAGGCACGTCGCCACCCTACGGGTACTCGAAAAAGCCCACCGCGGCCGGCGGGCGCCGGTCGAGCTCTACTGGCGGAGCGGGGGGGATTCGAACCCCCGGGCCCTCGCAGGCCTCCAGTTTTCAAGACTGGCGCGTTAGTCCGCTCCGCCACCGCTCCGAGTACGAGTGTGCCTTGGCGGAGAGGGGGGGATTTGAACCCCCGGACCCTTTTAAGGGGTCAACTCATTAGCAGTGAGTCCGATTCGGCCGCTCTCGCACCTCTCCCGAAGCGGTTCATCGTACCGGGGTTGGATCGAAGCGAATTTGGGGAGAACGAGCTGTGAAGCCTTTTTACGCAGCCTTGGCCCTATTGACCGCTCTTTTTGTAGGTGCCTGCGGCGCGGAGGGTGAGCCGAGCGCCGGGGCGAGCGCCACTAGCAAGACCACCTCACTGCCCGACGGCGTCGACGAGATGCTCCAGAACAGGACTTCCGGTGGCGTGGAACTTGTCAGCACGGGCCTCGTGGCCGTCCAGGAAGAGAAGACCAAGACTGAAGTGCCATTCGGAACGCCCGTGTCGGACGTGACAGCGATTCTGCAGTCCATCATCGGGGAACCCGACTCCGGCGCTACGCAGCGCGACTGCAGCTCCGGGGGCGCCACCTCGCAGACCTCGTGGCCCGGCCTTTTGTTGCTCTCCGTCGGAGAGAAGTTCGTGGGATGGGAAGCGACCGATCAGAAGTACACGGTGGTCGGTAAGCAGACCGAGCTGACGATCGGCACGCCCCTGTCGGAAGTCGAGAAGGACCTCGGACCGCTCGGCCTCACTGAAACGCCCCGTGGCGTGGAGTTCGTTCTGCGCGACGGCGAGGCGATCCAGTTCGCGGGCGCCTTCGAGACGAACGAACCCACCGCCCCCCTCGTCGCCTTCTCCGCCGGCGTCAACTGCTACATCAGATAGGGCAGCTCAGCGGAACCCTGTCACCGGCCGCTAAATCCTGAGGCAGCCGAAGCGAACGGCTGAAAGGATGGCCGGGTGAATACCACGGGGGAACAAGCGGAGACCGACCTGCCCGAAGGGCTCTACATCACCACGTTCGACGTGGATAAGCACGCGCAAGCGGTCGCCGACATGTGGAACGCGAGTGACGCCAACTGGCCGGGTACTTGGACCGGTGGCGTGCCCGAAACGGCAGAAGCCGTCAGGCGCAACTACGAGCGCCAGGAATCCATCGCGACCTTTTTATGCATGGACGGCGATGTTGTAGCCGGCTTCTGCAAGGTCATGCCTGACCTCGACGAGCCAGGGGTCGATTACGTCGCGTTGGTCAACGTGCCCCCATCACACTCCAAGCGCGGGTTGGCGCGCCGCCTGCTGCAGCGGGCCATCGCCCTGGCCGTGGAACGCGGCAGCTATCGACTCGACCTCCACACCTGGTCCGCCAACCTTCCCGCGGTTCCGCTGTACAAGAAGGTCGGGTTCATGTGGATGCCGGACACAGACCTACACATGCTCAATTTCATGCCAGCCGTACTCCGCCTCGATGCGGCACGCGAATTCTTTGCCACTCGCGAGTGGTACCGGGTGTTCCGCCGCAACCTCGATCAGGTCCCCGACGAAGACCGCTGGGAAGACATGAAGGTCTTCACCTACCGGTTCGCCAATTCGCCGGAGGACCCGGAAGACGCGCCTCCCGGACTCGTTGTGCGGGTCGACCGGGAGGCACGCGCCATCTGCGCGGTGGAAACTCAGGACTACGCGGTCGCCGCGACTGCAGCGCGATTGGACCCGCCCAGGGGTGGCGAAGTCACGCTGCGCTGGACGGTCACGAACCATGCCGCCCGCGCCCTGCCGGTCACCGTCGTGGCCAGCGGCACCAACGATCTCCTGATCGACTACCGCGGCTCGGCCGAGGTCGCCCCGGGTGCGACAGAGGTCCTCGAAGCCAGCTGTCGAATCGCTCCCGACGCCAAGGACGTGAAGCCGGGCAAGCCCGTGCCGGTTGTCAAGTCCGTCCTCCTCTTGGGTGGACAGGTCGTGGAGCTGTCGACCGGACTCCGGCCGCGGCCCGCGCTCGAGATCTCCACTTGGCCCAGCCACCTCACCCTCCTGCCGGGCCAGAGGCGAACCGTGCAGGTGCGCCTGCGCAACCGGTTGGCGGACGACGTCTCCGTGGACCTGCGCGCCGCCGGAGGTGACGGCCTGGAGTTGAGTTGGACGTCGCAGGACCTCACCGCACCCGCCGAGGGTTGGTGCGGGGCCGAGATCGAGGTGGCAGTGCCCGCTGATAGATCCGCGGCCTATCCCCTTTCCCTGTCTGCGTCTTGCGAGGCCAAGGGGTCGTCGCTGAGGGTGGAGCCCGATCCTCGTTTCGTCTTCGCGGTTGCGCCAGGAGCCGTGGTGAGTGCCAAGGGCAAGGACGCGATCCGCGTCGAGAACGACCACTTCCGGGCCTTCCTCACGGACAGAGGAGCATCGCTTCGGCTCGTCGACCCGCAGACCGGCTCTGTACACGCCGCTTCGAGCGCCGCACCGGGGCCGCCGTTCTCCCCGAACGAATTTCGCACCTTGGACTACGACCTCGACCTGGTTCGCAGCGAAGGCCGGGTCGAGGCCGTCGCCACCACGCGGTCCAAACGATGGGAGGGCTTCACCTTCCGACGGCGCATCGCGTTCACCGCGAGCCCGCTGGTGGAAATCGGCGCCGAAGTTCAGAACGGGGGCACCGAGTCGCGACGCGTCCAAATACTCCATACCGCGTCCGGCGCGGAGTTTGAACGGCTGGTACTCCCGCTGCAGAGCGGTCTCCGCTTCGGATTCGGTTGGGCGAACTTCCCTGGGCCGGCCGACGAGGAGTCCAAGAAGCCCGAAGCGTGGAAGGAGCAGTGGTCCGCCGGCGAGGGGGCCGACGGATCGGTATGCGGCGTCGTCTGGGCTGGCCCGGTCGAAGAGGTCTATGGCGACGGCACCGGGGTGATCACCGAGTCGGCCGACGTCGCGCCACAGAGCACTCTCTCGGTCGAGCCCCTCTGGCTGTACTCAGGCCCCGGTCGCTGGCAGGCGGTGCGCGACCTGTGGCGCCGCAGGACCGGCGTCGTCATACCGCGCGATGAGCTACCCGAGGAGCCCGAACCGTCGGTCTGCGTCCGGGTCGAACCGGATCCGTGGCTGGTGAGTACCGCCTCCGGCTCGGCGCAGCTGACCATCGAGCACGCCAACACGTGGCCCATCGAGGGCGCGGCAACGTTCGTCGCCCCTGAGGGGTGGGCTCTCGACAAGACGCAATTGGATCTGGCCGACACCAACCGCCAGAAGCCGGCGACCATCGAGGTGGATATCACTGCGCCGACCGGGCGGCCCGCGGCCGGACTGTTGCGCGTCCAGATCAGGGCGACGGAATTCGACCGGGACATCGACGTGCCGGTGCTTGCACTCGTCGACGCGTCGCCGGCCGTCGTGGCGCGCACGGACGGCCAAGGCCGCGAGCTCTGGACCGTCACCGCGGGTACGTCTGAATTTCAAGTTGCCCCCGACCACGGTGGCGCGACGGTCTCCTGGAAGGTAGAAGGCGTAGAGCAGTTCGCCAGCGACTACCCGGAGACCGGCACCATCGGCCCCTGGCTGCCCTGGCACGGGGGCATCGCGCCGCTGCTGGTCGCCGGTGAGGTGTGGTTCCCCGGGCGGCTCTGGTCGGAGACATTCGTCGCCGACGAAGTCGAGGAAAAGGACTCACGCGGACTCATCTGGCGCGGCGTGAGAGTTGCTGCCAATTCAACGCACGAGGAATCACGCGGCTTTCATCTCGAGGCATCCACGCTCGCGTTGTCAGGTGCCCCAGTCCTCAAGCATGTGCTGCGGGTCCGTAACGAAACGGGCGCCCTCCAGGTGCCGACGTTCGGAGCCTTTGTGTTCTGCGCTCCGGGAGGCAGCCGCGCCCAGACCAGCGTGCACGCGGAGCACCTCGACGCGAAACCATCGGAGCACTACATCTTCCACTCGACCGGCTCGTGGGCCGCGGCGGTCAACGATGAGTCGGGCGCGACGGTCCTACTGGCGAGCAATCGCGAGGTCGGCGTTGGGAAGCTCGGCATGGATGGAGGGCACCTGACCAACTTCCGCGGTCCGGAAATCGCTCCCGGCGACACGGCCGTCTCTGTTGCATACCTGATTGCCGCGGAGAGTCTCGAGGCTGCCAAGCCGTGGAGGGCACTTACGCGGCTCTCCTGACGGGGCGGCGGCTGGTGCGCCGGTTTGGCCCATGGGGCCTCCGCCTGGCGGGCAGGATCAAGGCGTGCGCCGAACCAAGATCGTCGCGACCATTGGTCCGGCGTCGGACTCCCCCGAGATGCTGCGACGCCTCGCGGCGGCCGGCATGGACGTGGCGCGACTCAACCTGTCGCACGGCACGCTCGAGGAGAAGGTTGAGCTCCTGCGCCTTGTGCGGGAAGCCTCGGACGCGGAAGGAAAGGTGGTAGCCGTTCTGGCCGACCTCCCCGGGCCGAAGCCCCGCACCGCGGAGCTGGGCACCGATGGCATCCAGCTGACCGAAGGCCAGCATTTGCAACTGCATTCGGGCGACGGGTCGAGTGACGACTCGAACCTGTACGTCGACGACAGCGTTTTGGAGAACCTGGCGCCGGGCGATCGGCTGGCGCTGGGTGACGGTCAGATCGTTTTGAGGGTCGAGGCCTCAGGCCCGGACGGCACTACCACCTATGCGGAGGTGGAGGCCGGCGGCACGGTGCGGGGGCGCCCCGGAATCCGGGAGGTGGGTGGCGGCCGCTACCCCGCCGTGCCGACACGGCGCGACCTGGCACTCGGTCAGGCGATGGTCGAAGCGGGCGCCGATCTCATAGGCGTGTCGTTCGCCGGGCGAGCGGAGCACATGACCGCGGCCCGTGAAGCTTTCGGTTGGGGACCGGGGCTCGTCGCCAAGATCGAGACGTCGCTCGCCGTCGAGAACCTGCACGGCATTGTCGAAGCATCGGACGCGGTGATGGTGGCGAGGGGCGACCTGGGGGTGGAGTGCGCGCTAGAGGACGTACCCCACCTGCAGAAGCGCATCATTCGGGGCGCAGTCGTCGCGGGCCGGCCTGTCATCACCGCCACGCAGATGCTGGAGTCGATGACCACCGCGCCGGTGCCGACGCGCGCCGAAGCCTCCGACGTGGCCAACGCCGTCCTGGATGGCACCGACGCGCTGATGCTCTCCGGCGAGACGGCGATCGGTCACGACCCGGTGGCGGTCGTCGAGACGATGGCGCGCATCGCAGAGCGTGCCGAGTTTCACACCGACTACCGCCGCTGGGCTCGTGAGATCGCTGAGGCGACGCGCGAAGAGGAACCGGGAGCCGAAGGCGCGGTGGGGGAAGCTCTCGCGCGCGCCGCGTGGTTCATCGCGTTGGACGTCGGGGCCGCGGTGATCGTGTGCGCCACCATGAGCGGTGGAACGGTGCGCGCCGTAGCGCGCTACCGCCCGGACAACAGACTCGTCGGGCTCACCGCCGAGCCGCACATCGGCCGGAAGATGGCGCTGTCGTGGGGGGTCGAGCCGGTGGTTGTCGAGAATGTCGCCTCGCCGGGCGAGCTGGTCGAACAGGCGGTGCGCGAGGTGCGCAGGTTGGGACTTGCGAACGAGGGAGAGCTAGTGGTGATCGTCGCCGGCGCGTCGGCCGGCCCGTCCGTCACCCCGGAACTGGTTCGCGTGGTCCGGGCCTAGACCGCCGACAGAACCTCGCGGGCCCGACTCAAAGGGTCTGGCATCTCCGCTCCCTTCGCCATCGCCTTGGCCAGTTGCTCGGAGCCGCCCAACGCCTCTGCGAGCGCGTCATGGAATCGACCGACGTACTCGCGCGCGTGAGCCGGCGACTTATCGAGCGGATGAATGGCCACTACGGCACCGGCGAGCTCCGCGGCTTCGCGCGGCTTCCCGGCTGCCAACGCCAGACGCGCCACCGCCCGCAGCGCGTTGCCGATGGGAGGGGGCTGGACCGCGCCGGTTGGCAGCGTTACGTCCTCCAGCCGGCCGATGACATCGATCGCCTCGCGCGCGTGCCGCCGCGCTTCATCGAGCTCGCCGCTTTGGGCGCGCGCCGACGCGAGGTTCGCCACCAACGCGGCGTAGTCGTGTGGCCCCCGGTCCGGGTTGACCAGCGCGATTGCTCGTTCGTAATAGTGGGCCGCTTGCGTCGCGTCGCCGCGGAGCGCCTCCAGCAGGCCGAGCCGCTCGAGAAGGAGGTAGAGGTTGCTGCCTTCGCCCAACCCGCTGTCTGCGGAGGTCGTGATTCCCTCCTCCGCGTAGGCGCGCGCCGCGGGTAGGTCGTCGAGTGACAGCGCGGCGTAACTCATATGGTCGAGCACCCACTGGACATAGAGCTTGTGGCTCACTCGGCGGAAGGTCGGCAGCACTTCCGCGTAATGTCCGAGAGCTTCCGTCCATTCCTCGGCTCTCATGGCTGCGATGCCAGACCAGAAGCGCGCCACGGCAAACCACAGCGTCTCCGGGCGCGAGAGGGCACCATCGAGAACTTCCGCCAGCAGCCGGCGCGCCTCGGTGACATCACCGGCTCGCAACCGTTCCCACCCCCTAGCCAAGCCCGCGCCGGCCGCCACCATCGGCAAGTCGCCGCGGGTTGCCAGGGTCTCCGCGCGTGCCGCGTAGACGAGCGCTTCGCTCGGCGCTTCTCCCGTGAGAGCGGTCACGATCGCGAGGCCGACCAGAGCCCAGGCGCGCAGGTGATCGGCATCCTCGGGCTGATCCGTCTCCTGTCCGAGAAGCTCCATGGTTGCGGCCGCGTGGCCGACGAGGCGGCGCTCCCAGCCGGGACAAGAGGCCGCTATGCCCAAAGCCGCCTGCGCCGCCGCCAGAAATTCCTCTTCACCGGTCGCCTCTGAGACGACCCGGCTGGCGACCGTGATCAACGGGGCCCGGGATGTGACCGCGGCAAACACCGCGGAGGCCGCCACCAGGCGAAGGGCCAAGCCCTTGTCGTCGTCCGCCGCGGCCCACTCGAGCGCGGTCTGAAGGTTCTCCGCGTCGGCTTCCAGTCGGTCGAGCGCCTCCAGGAAATCCCCACCGATCAGCCCGGCGTCAGCTGTCTCCGCAAGCGCGAGAAAGTGCACCGCGTGGCGCTCGCGGGTCGCCTCCGATTCCCCGGCGTCCAGCAGCTTGTCCTGGCCGTAGGCGCGGAGAGTTTCCAACTGCCGGTAACGCCCATGGCCGTCGTGTTCGAGCAGAGACCGGTCCACCAGACGAAACACGACCTCCGCGATCGACGACGTGATCGAGTCGTCTCTAACCACGGCCTCCGCTTCCGCGACCCCGAAGCGGCCGGCCAACACGGAAAGCCGCCTGAAGACCGCCTGCTCCTCGCCGTTCAGCAGGTCGTAACTCCAGTCCACGACGGCCTGAAGAGTCTGATGCCGTTGCAGGCCCCTCCCTGGGCTCCCGACCAGAAGCCGGAACATGTCCCCCAGCCGGGCGGCCAGGTCCTCGACCGGCATGTGCCGGACCCGCGTTGCCGCCAGCTCGACGGCCAGGGGGATCCCATCGAGCCGCTGGCAAATCGTACGGATGACATCGAGGTCGTCGTCGCTCGGTGCGAAACCGGGATCTGCGCGGGCAGCCCGGTCGACGAAGAGTTCCGTCGCGCTTTCAAGATCGAGCGGGGGTATCCGCAAGGCGCGCTCGTCTGCCAGTCCGAGGAGGTCACGGCTCGTGGCGAGGAGCCGGAGCTCGGGGCAATCGCTGAGCAGCCGCTCGGCCAGTTCTGCCGCGGGTTCAACGAGGTGCTCACAGTTGTCGAGCACGATCAGACACGCGGCCTGCCCTATGCGCTCGGTGAGCCTCGACATGATGGTGTCCGGCTGACTCGCATCGAGCACGTCGAGCGCGGCCGCCGCTCTCGCTGCGACCTGCGCCGGTTCACTGGCGGACTGCAGGTCGACGAACCAGGTGCCGTCCATCGCATGTCTCAACTCCCGGGCCGCCTCGATGGCGAGGCGGGTCTTGCCGGTGCCGCCTGGGCCGGTAAGTGTCACGAGCCCGGGCTCGTCGAGTGCGATCAAAAGTCGCTTGAGATCGGGCTCCCTGCCGACAAAGGAGGTCCGTGACGTTGGGAGCGTGGCGGTTGCCGCGTTGAGGCTCCTTATGGGGAGGAAGTCGACGCGTAGACCGTCGGCCCGCAGTTGGAACAATCGGATAGGGCGGGCCAGATCTTTCAGGAGGTGCTCACCCAGGTCGATGAAGTCCACCGGCACATCGGCGTCGGTCATCAATCGCGTCGCCTCGGACACCACCACTTGCCCCCCGTGGCCCGCGCTGCCCACTCGGGCCGCGTGGTGCACGGCCAACCCGAGGTAGTCGCCGGCCGTCACCTGCGCCTCCCCCGTATGCAGCCCCATCCGCACCGTCACCCCGTACTCCAGCAAGAGCGCATCGGATGCGAGGCCACGTTGGGCCGCGGCGGCGGCGGTGACCGCGGCCGTCGGCGAGCGGAACACGATGAAGAAACCGTCACCGTCGGTCTTGACCTCGTGTCCGCCGTTGGCGGCGACACCTTCTCGGATCACCTTGCGGTGTGCCTCGAGAATCTCCCCGTACCGCTCGGGTGCCGATTGGAGCAGCCGAGTGGAGCCTTCGATGTCGGTGAACAGGAAGGTGACCACGCCTTCCGGGAGATCGACGTCACCCACGACCCTGAACCTACTGGGGACGGTCGGATTACGTTCGGCTGACATGAGCGGCATCGATACCGAATATGCAAAGACCAAGGCGGCGCTGATCGGCGCGATCGGCAAATTCGACTCACCCGCGTGGTCCACCAAGGTCCCTGCCACGCCCGACTGGACCGTGCGCGACGTGGTGGCCCACGTCACCGGCAACGCCGTCGACGGGGCGAATGGGACCATGCCCGCAAATCTCAACCTGCTGGAGCAGTTCCGCGACGCCGAAGTGGTCAAGGCCCGCGACGAATTTGCCGAGGGCCAGGTTTACCGCCGCGAAGGCCGCACGCCGGCCGAGCTGGTTCGAGAATGGGACGCGGCCGAGCCCGCGCTAGTCGAGCGGCTCCGGTTGGACGCGAATGCCGACGGCGCCCTGCCCTTCGGCTTCGACGTCGTCCTCCTCACGGACCTGTGCGTGCACTCCGACGACGTCGCCAACGCGCTGGGGCGACTTCCGAACCGGGACACCCGCGCATCCCGCATCGCCTTCTCCGGTTATTGCTTCGGCGTCGACTACCGGATTCGCGCCCTCGGCCTGCCCGCGCTGGGCCTGAGATATGGGGCCAAGGAAAAGACGTTGGGTGAAGGCCCACCGGCCGCGACGGTCTCCGCGGACATTTGGGAGTTGCTGCGCGCCTTCGCCGGTCGGCGCAGCCGGGCGCAAATCGCGGCGCTCGATTGGGAGGGCGATCCCGAACCCTTCCTCGAGCTGATCCCCGCGTACGGCGAGCGCGAAGACGACCTCGTGGAGGGCTGACCGGCCTGCTCGGTACACTGGCCGGTCCCACTGCGCTCGTAGCTCAATGGATAGAGCATCTGACTACGGATCAGAAGGTTGGGGGTTCGACTCCCTCCGAGCGCGCCAGACAATCGACAAGCCGGTGGCCGCGACAGGAGCGTCTACTGCATACCGAGACCCTGTCGGCGGTGTCGCCGTCGGCGATCGCCCGCACCGGTCTTCGTAATCCCTTCCGCTTACACATTGACGTGAGGTGTCGATCGAGAGCGGCTACGCGGCTTCCCCGGCTGGACGCAATACATCTGGCTCGATGTAGAGCAAACGCGCAGACGGCACCGATCGCCGCACCGATGCTTCGGCCTCGTCGATGGCGCGCGCCACCTCGGCCATCTGAAGGGAAGGCGCCACGGCCACCTTGGCCACCACGAGGAGGTCGTCCGGACCCACGTGCTCTGTCCGCAAGTGGATGATGTCGGTGATCTGTGGCGTGCCGAGCAGGGCGGCGCAGATGGCCCTGGCCTGCTCCTCCGTCGCCGGCTCGCCCATGAGGAGGCTCTTCATCTCGATGGCGAGAACAACTGCGATCACACTCAGCAGCACGCCGATCGCCAGACTGCCCACGGCGTCCCACCTCGCGTCGCCGGTGAGGTGAGCGACGCCGATTCCCCCAAGTGCAAAAAACAGTCCCAGTAACGCGCCGCTGTCTTCGAGCAGCACCACCGGAAGCTCCGGCGACCTCGAGGTCCTCACGAACCGCCACCACGACAGCGCGCCCTTGGCCGGGCGTGCCTCGAGGACCGCGGTCCGCAGCGACCACGACTCCAGGACCACGGCCACGATCAGAATGGCGATTGCCCACTGTGCAGACTCGATCTCGTGGGGGTGACGCAACTTCTCGACGCCTTCGACCAGCGCGAACGACGCCCCTCCGGTGAATAGCACCAGCGCCACCACGAACGCCCAGAAGAACCGCTCCCGTCCGTAGCCGAAGGGATGGCGCTCGTCGGGCCCCCGCGCGCTACGACGCCGACCGAACAACAGGAGGCCCTGGTTGGCCGTGTCCGCCAGCGAATGCCCCGCCTCCGCCAACAACGACGCCGCTCCGGTGACCAGGAAGCCGACGAACTTGGCGATGGCGATCCCCAGGTTGGCCAGGAAGGCGGCGATGATCGCCCGTCGACCACCGGTGTCGCTCACTCCGCACTTACGCTAACCGGAGACGCGCGAAGCACGACGGCCAACTAGGAACTGGACATGCTCGAAGCGGCGTTCTGGGGGTTCGTAGGCGGTATCGCCCTGGTCATCGGTGCCGTCGCCGGACTCACGATTCCAACGCCCCCGCGTGTGATCGGGTGGATCATGGCGTTCGGCGCGGGCGTGCTCATCAGCGCGCTCGCCTTCGAGCTGACCGCCGAGGCGTTCGACCGCGGCGGTGTAGACGCCGTCGCGATTGGTTTGGCCGCGGGGGCCATCTCCTTCTTCGTCGGCGACTGGATAATCGACCACCGCGGCGGGAACCACCGCAAACGCTCCGGGGGTCAGCAGGGCTCGGACGGAATGCCCATCGTCCTCGGAGCGCTCATGGACGGCATCCCGGAATCGGTGGCGATAGGGGTTTCACTCGTGGGTGGCGGCGTCGTCGCTGCCCCCGTCGTCGCCGCGGTCTTCCTGTCGAACATCCCGGAGTCGCTGTCGGCGGCCACCGGGCTGCGGAGGGCCGGCCACAGCACCCGGTACATCATCGGGCTGTGGGCCGCGGTGGCGGTGGCCTCCACGCTCTCCGCGGCCATCGGCTACCTGTTCCTCGGCGGGGCGTCCGGCGACACGATCGCGATGATCCAGGCATTCGCCGCGGGCGCGATCCTCACCATGCTCGCCGACACCATGATGCCCGAAGCGTTCGAGCATGGTGGGAGCGCCGTCGGACTCCTCACGGTGCTCGGCTTCGCTGTGGCGTTTCTGCTGTCCTCGCCGGGCTGACCGCTTCTACACTGCTGTCGTGCGAAGGACCGGCGGGCTCGAGAGTCCCGTGGGGCTGACTCCCGGGGACCACACCTGTTGGGTATACGACGACGTCAGACAATTCGGTGCCCTGGCTGAAGAGTTCCTCGCCGAAGGCGTCGAGCGACACGAAAGAGTCGCGTACATCGGTCCAGCCCCTCGTGAGGAGCTGGCGACTCAGCTCACCAAACTCGGTGACGTAAACCGCTTGCTGGCCCAAGGACAGCTGGAGCTCTTCTCGTCGCTCGACATGTATCGGGACGCCGCCGAAATCGACCCCGCCGCCCAAGTGGAGGTCTTCCGGGTGAAGGGATTGTCCGCCCTCGCCGACGGTTACACCGGCTTCCGGGCTGCCGCCGACCTGACTCCGCTGGTCGACTCCCCCGAACGTCTGGCCACTTTCGCCCGGTACGAGCACCTGGTGGACCGGCTCATGGCGACCGCCCGGCTCACCGGCCTGTGCGGCTACGACCGCTCGATCATCGGCGAGGAGACGGCCCGCAGGATCGCCGCTTTGCATCCCGTTGCCGGCGGGGTCGAGCCGGGCTTTCATCTCTTCGCCTTCGACGATGACGCGGTTGGACTGGCCGGCGAGCTGGACGTCGACTCCCATCCCGACTTCGCGTGGGCGCTTCGGCAGCTCGCCGACCTCAGCGGCGAAGTGGCGGTGGACGCCAGCGCGGTGACCTTCGTCGACCACCGGAGCCTCCTCGAGCTCGACGCCGTCGCGACCGAGTGTCGCCTGGATCTCCGGCTGAATGGCGTGTCTCCGGTTACCCGCCGGGTGATCGACTGGCTCGACCTTCGCCGGGTGAGCGCCGCCGCCTGACCGCTGGATACTGTCGCCGAATGCCCGCGTCCAGAGGCTGGGAGCAATGACGGCAACCGGCAGTGGCACGAAGGACGACCCGTGGGTCCTCGAAACCCCGCCGGGCACTTCGGAGTACCTCATGTAT
The DNA here is from genome assembly GCA_035526705.1 of Acidimicrobiales bacterium. Lineage (GTDB taxonomy): Bacteria > Actinomycetota > Acidimicrobiia > Acidimicrobiales > JAHWKP01 > JAHWKP01. The sequence continues at coordinate 20,968 of DATLBX010000069.1, forward strand.
CGGGACGACGCGGCGGATCCGCCGGAGCTCGTGTGCCAGGTTGGCTCCACCAAGCTCCGCTACTTGGCCCGGTGTCTCGACGACGTCCCCGCCATGCTCAAGAAGCACGGCGACTGGATGGCGCTGGGTAGCGCGGACGAGAACA
>DATLBX010000070.1:0-22010 GCA_035526705.1 Acidimicrobiales bacterium
CCGCTGCGGAGCGTGGGGCCCCACCCCGACGGGGGCATAGCGTGTCAGGGTGACCGTTGCCTCACAGCACGAGGCCCAGCTACCGGCCGAGGACGAGCGCCGGCTGGTCACCGTCGTGTTTGCCGACGTCGTCGGATTCACCACGATGGGTGAGGACCTGGACCCCGAGCAGCTCAAGAACCTCGTGGCGACTTGCTTCGAACGGCTGGCCGCGGACGTCACCAAACACGGGGGCCGCGTAGACAAGATCATGGGCGACGAACTCGTCGCGATGTTCGGCGCGCCGCTCGCGTACGGCGACGATGCGGAGCGCGCCGTGCGGGCGGCATTGCAGATGGTCGAAACGGCCGCCGTGGGCCCGGCCGCGCTCGAATTGCGCGTCGGCGTCAACACCGGGGAGGCGCTCGTGGGACAGATTCGCCCCGGCGAATACACGGCAATGGGCGACGTAGTCAACGTGGGCAGCCGGCTGAAGGGCCTGGCCGATCCCGGTTCGGTCGTAGTCGGCCCGATGACTTACGAAGCGACGCGCAGCGCGGTCAGCTACGAACCCTTGGGGCATCTGGAAACGCGCGGCCGCAGGGCGTCGGTTGCGGCCTGGAAGGCCATCGGTGCGGTCGCTCCCCCGGGCGCGCCGAGTTCGCGGCCTCGCGCTCCGCTGGTGGGCCGGGACTACGAACTGGGTCTGCTGAAGTCCGCGTTGGACGCGGCCGCAGCGCGCCGACGCGCCCAGTTGGTCGTCCTGCTCGGCGAGGCGGGAGTCGGCAAGACGCGTTTGGCGAGCGAACTCGCCGACCACGCGCGCGTAGCGCACGACGCGGTCGTGCTCGAGGGCCGATGCGTCCCGTACGGCGAGGCGAATCCGTGGTGGCCCATCGCGGAGGCCCTCAGGGACGCGCTAAGTGTTCGGTCGAGTGACTCGGCGGATGAGTCCGCGGCAAAGGCGGCCGCCAAGTTGTCCTCCGCTCTCGACCTACCCGCGGACCACCCCGAGGTAAAGCGGCTCGCGGACGGATTGGCCCACTTGATGGGCGACGAGGACAGTCTCAAGGACGTCGATCCGGCACGGGCCCGCGACGAAGGTCGTCGAGCGCTGCGCGGCCTGCTCGCCGGTTTGACCCGCGATCGTCCCGCGCTCGTGGTCCTGTCGGAGCTGCACTGGGCCGACCCGCTTCTGCTCGACCAGCTAGGGAAGCTCGAGGGCCTCCACGACCTCCCTCTGGTCCTCGTCGCGACGGCGCGCCCGGAGCTAACCGAGCGGTGGCAGCCGCCTTTTGCGAATCACGACGCGATCCTCTTGCATCTCGGCCCGCTGTCGCCTGACGACGCGAGGGCTCTGGCGTCCGCCTTGGTCGAGGATGCCGACGATGTGGCGGTTGCGGATTTGCTTGCCGAGCGCAGTGGCGGCAATGCCTTCTTTCTCGAGGAGCTTGCCGCGTTGTTCAACGAGAAGGAGGAGGGAGCGACCGCCAAGGCGGACCTTCCGGCGACGCTGCGGGGCATCCTCGCCGCGCGGCTGGACGGTCTGACTCCGCAGGAGCGAGGCCTCCTGGAGGACGCCGCGGTAGTCGGCAGGTCCGGGGAGCTGGACGCTCTGGTCGCACTCGCCGAGGCCCGGGGCGACAACACGGCCGTCCAAGTAGCCCAATCGCTGTCCAGCCGGGATCTGATCGAGTTGAACGACGCGATGTGGAGCTTCCGGTCCAATCTCCTGCAAGAAGTCGCGTACGAGACCCTCACCAAGGCAGAGCGGGCGCGGCGTCACGCCCGTCTCGCGGCATGGCTCACCGAGCACCGGTGCCGGCTCGGGCGCGAGGACGAGGAACTCGAGCACGTGGCGCATCACTGGTCCGTGGCCGCCGCGCTGGCTCGCGGGCTTGGCGTCGTACCGGGTCTACCCCAGGACCTGAACGACCGTGCTCGGGAGTGGTTGGAGCGATCGATGTCGCGGGCGCGTCAGCGAGAGCTGCACCTCAGCGGGCTCAGCCTGGTAGAGCACGCCCGGGAGCTCCTCGATCCGGCCGACGTCGAAGGAGACCATCGCACCCGCCTTTACCGGGCATCGGCACGTGCCGCGGTGCGTGATCTTCACGGGGCGCGTGGGGACGTCGAGGCCGTCATCCACGCGTCGGACGACCGTTCCGCCAGCCCGCACCACCGCGCTCGCGCCCTGACCATCCTCGGCGACATCGAGCAGAAGGAGAGCAAGTTCGGTCGGTCCTTCGAGACCCTCACGGACGCGCTCGAGACGTGGAGGTCGTTGGACGACAAGGAGCAGGAGGCCGAAGCCCTGCGCTTGCGGGGGATGACCCTGGTCTTGCAGGGGCGGCCCGCGGAAGCCGAGGAGGACATCCACTCCGCACTGGCGGCTTTCCGTGAAGTCGGCGATCGTCGCGGGGAAGCCTGGGCGCTGCAAGCCCTCGCATGGGCTGCCTTCAGCACCGGCCACGCGCAGGCTTGCGAACGGCGGCTCGACGCGTCGCAGGAGGCCTTCACCGAAATCGGCGACTGGGGCGGTCTGGGTTGGGTCTTCGGCTTGCGAGCGTGGCTCAAGTACCAGCAGGGCGACCTCGAGGCAGCGGAGAACCTCGCCAACGCCGTCATTCCGGAAGCGCGCGAGTTGGGCGACGACTGGGCGTTAGGGATGGTCGTAATGCTCCAAGCCGCGGTGCGACTTTGGAAGGGAGATCCGCTGGGCGCTATCCCTCTCGGGGAGGAAGCCCGCGAGATCTTCCGCAACCTGGACGATCCGATCAACGAGATGCGATCACTCGGGCCCCTGACGCGGGCGCTGGTCGCCGTCGGCCGTCATCTCGAGGCGCGTGCCATGTTCGAAGAGGCCTGGGCGCGATCACGTCGGACGAGCTACGCCGGAGGCGACGTATTCGCCGCTTTGATGGACGGGACAGCTGCCGTCCACGTGGGCGACGCCGAGCGCGCCATGCGCGCCGGGATGGTCGCCATCGAAAACCTCGACGACCCAGTCGACGAGGTCGGCGAACCGGAGCGGCTGGTACTGGCAGGCGCCGCCGCGTTGATGGGAGGAAATGTCGAGGCGGCATGCGTACACCTCGAGGAAGCCTCGGCCCGGTCCGACCGGGCTCGCCCCAACACCGCCGCCTGGCTGGCACTGGCGCGCAGCGCGACCGCCCGGCTCTCGGAGGCCGTCGAAGGGGCGAACGGCCGAAGCGGCGCGCAGCTGGATGCGGCGCGCGATCTGGCGCAACAAGCGCATGCTCTCGGCGACGTATCCGGCACGTATTTCGACCGAGTACTCGCGCACCTCGCGACCGGCTTGGCCGGAGAGCCCGAACAACTCGACACCGCCGTCGATGTTGCCGACAAGACCGGGGACGTCGTGATGCAAGCGGTGGCGCGGCTGGGCCGGGCCATCGGACGGGAGGCGCACGGAGATCCCGCCGCCGAAGAGGCCCTCATCGACGCGCTCCGGCGGTTCGAGTCGTTGGGCCTAACGGGCGCAGGATGGAACACCGCACTGCGACTGGCCGCCGGCCTCAAGTGAGGCGCGTTTTCGTCGGAGCGCTCCTGGTCCTTGCTCTGCCGGCGTGCGCGGCGCGGGCCCCGTCGACTGGCGGCACCGGGCCTCCTCCCTTGGTCGAGGTCGACGTTGCGACCGGCCTCGACACCGTCTGGGCACTGGCCTTCGCCCCGGATGGGAGTCTCCACGCCACCGAACGGGGCGGCACCATAAAGAGCTGGCAACCGTCGGGCGACGGGCGATACCAAGAGGCCGCCTTCACGGAGGTCGGCGGCGTGGTCGAGTCCGGCGAAGCGGGGCTCATGGGCCTCGCCATCGACGCCAAAGCCCGATGGTTTGTCATGTACACCTCCGATCGGGAGAACCGCATCGCGCGGCTGGAACCGGATGGCTCGCAGAAGGTGCTGGTCGAGGGGATCGCCGCGGGGAGCGTGCACGACGGAGGCCGCTTGGCGTTCGGACCGGACGGGATGCTCTACGCCTCGACGGGCGATGCGGGTGACAAGGCTGGCGCCCCGCACAGCCCGCTGAACGGCAAGGTTCTCAGGGTCGACCCGGACACCGGGGAGCACGAGGTTTTCAGCACCGGCCACCGAAACCCTCAGGGACTGTGCTTCGCGCCCAACGGCAAGCTCTTTTCCACGGAGCACGGCCCAGACGAGGGCGACGAGGTCAACATTCTCGAGGAGGGTCGCGATTACGGCTGGCCCGAGACGGTTGGGACTGGACTGGCGAACTACACACCGACGATTGCGCCGTCTGGCTGCGCCGTCTACGAGGCCGACCTGATCCCCCAGTGGAAGGGCGACCTGCTTTTCGGGACGCTGAAGGACGAGAGCCTGCGCCGGCTGGATCTCGACCCGGACGGGGAGTTGGTCGGGCAGGAGCGACTGTACGCCGGAGAGTTCGGGCGGATACGGGATGTGGTCGTCGGCCCTGACGGGGCCGTGTACCTGGCCACCTCCAATCGCGACGGCCGCGGCGACCCGCGTGACGACGACGACCGCATCGTTCGAATTGCGCCCGCGTAGCGCATCTCGCATTTCTGTAAACGAGTGGTTGACATTTACGAAAGCTCGGTTTAGCTTTTCGTCATGTCCGACGCCGAGCGCCGATCCATCCTGTCCCAGGTTGCCGAGGGAACGCTGAGTCCCGACGAAGCCGCCGAACGGCTTGCGTCGCTCGACGCCGACAATGCAGCCCACGACCAGCCGGGGGGGCAACACACCTCGGTGAAGACCGCCGCCGGGGGGGAAAGGGGCCTCCCCCCCGGTGCGCCGGCCTCGCGGATCCGCATCGTGGGCTCGGTACGCATGGTCCAGATCATCGGCGACGCCAACGTCAAGGAGGCCAGCGTCGAGGGACCCCACGATGCCCGCCGGGAGGGCGACCTGCTGATCATCGAGGGAGAAGGTCCCGACGTCGCCTGGTCGCAGCCCGGTTGGCGCTGGAACTGGAACTGGGCCGGGGAGGGCAACGAAGCCGAGGACGAGGAGGGCCGGCCCAAGGACTGGCACGTCGGCTACAAGTCCGGTGTCGGCTGGTCGGCGGGTCGCCCCCGCAACCCGCGGGTCAAGGTGGCCGGCTTCCCGTCTGCGGCAGCTTTCGCGGAAAGCATCTCGGGGGCCCGCCAGCGGCGCAGCCCGGCCCTGAAGGTGCGGGTCAACCCCCACTTGCCACTCGAGGCCGGTATCAAGGCGGGGGCGATGTCGATCACCGGCGTCGCCGCTCCGATCACGGCCGAGGCAGACGCGGCCAGCCTCCAGATAAAGGGCTTCACCGGGCCGCTCGATGCAAAGGTCAACGCCGGCAAGCTGGAGGCCACCGGTCTCATCGCTGAGGGCGCCTCGCGTATCGAGTGCAACGCGGGCAAGGTCGATTTGCGTCTGGACGCTGGCTCGAGCGTGACAATCACAGCGCGCGCCGAGCTCAGCCGGGTGAACCTGCCTGGCGCCGAGACCCGCTCGGGCGGGCTGCTCGGCTCGGAGCACGAAGCAACGGTCGGCGGCGGGGCCGCCACGCTCGCCATGGAGGTCAACGTCGGTTCCGCCACTGTGGCGCTGACCGACGAGAATGGCTGACGTGGCGCTACGTCAGCCCCCTCAGGACTGCCCGGTCTGCGGCGACTCCCTGGCCATTACGCGCCTTGGTTGCGAAGAATGCGGTACTGAACTTTCGGGTTCGTTCGCCGGATGTGCCTTCTGCGGGCTCGGCATGGAAGACCGCGACGTCCTTTGGGTGTTTCTCGCCTCCCGGGGGAACATCAAGGAGGTCGAGCGGCACCTGGGGGTGAGTTACCCCACGGCGCGGGCGCGCGTCGACGCCATGCTCGAGAACCTTGGCGTCGGCCCACTCGCCCCCGCGGATCGCCCGGAGAAGCGCGGCGCCGCAACGAAGGTGCTGGAGGCGCTGAGCAAGGGGGAAATCGACGTCGACCAGGCCGCCGAGGCCTTGAAGGGCTGACGCTCCAGCCCTGACCCTTTCGCCTGTCACCGGGGATCGGCAGGATGTCGGGATGCGCCGCCGGCTGCTCGTCATCGTCCTCGCAGCCGCGCTCGTCGGAACGGGGGCATGTGGGCGCGCCGGAGCCGGGGGTCCTCCCGACGAGGGGAAGGTCACGAAGCTCACCGACGGCGACACGCTCCGCGTGCAGCTCAACGGCGGAACCGAGGAGAAGGTCCGCCTGATCGGTATCGACACACCCGAGACCCACGGACGCGGTGGCCTCAGGGAGTGTTTCGGAAAGGAGGCCGCGGCGGAGTTGGCCCGACTCCTACCGCTCGGGACCACCGTGCGTCTCACGATCGACGCGGAGCCGCGAGACCGGTACGGCCGGCTCCTCGCCTACGTGTATCGCGTGTCCGACAATCTGCACATCAATCTCGCCATGGCCGAAGGTGGCTTCGCCGCCCCTTTGACGATCCCGCCGAACGTCGCGTTTGCAGATGTCTTTGTACAGGCGGCCGCCGACGCCCGCGATGCGGGGCGGGGATTGTGGTCCGCCTGCGGCGGACCGGACAAAGCGATCTAGAACTCCGTCTCCTCGGAGATCGCAGTCTGAAGCGCTTTGTATTCCGGCGCGTTGGTGAGAGGCAGCAGCGACATGAGCTTGCCCATGTTCCCGCCGACCTTGACCCGGCCCTGCATGAATGCGGCGTTGGCGTCCAGCTCGCCCTTCTGCACCGCGGACGCGTCCGCCCAAGTGGACGTCAGGGTCACTTCGGCGTCGTCGAGCTCACCCAGCTGCTGATCGATGAGGTGTCCGTCCTCGATGACCGTCCAGTACTTGACGTCGCCCTCGGGACCCCCCGTCGTGACGTACTGCATGCGAATGGTGGCGCCCGGCCGGTCCGGCTGGTCCTTCGCCAACTCCTTGACCCGCTCGTGCCACTCCTGGCTCAGGTACTTGGGCATGAGGCCTTCCCCCTTACGTGAGTCCGGCGAACAGGTCGTCCTCCGGGATGTCGGATTCAACTAGCGAGCGCGCCAGAACGTAGTCGTCGTACGGGTAGACCGTCCGGGCGACCTCTGGGGGGAGGCCGAACCAAAAGGGTGAAGTGGGGTCGATCTGCGTGGCGTGGGCCAGAAGGGCCTCGCCCCTGACATCGGCGTGCTCGCTGATGTCGATGTGCGTCGTGTGCGGGTCGGGCTCCTTCGGGGGGTTGTCGATCCACTCACCCCACCGCTCGGCATACGGCGATTCGAGGCCCAACTCCAGGAACTTGTGGTGCGTGGCGACGATGCGCTGGCGTGAGAACGACGTGTAGTAGAGCTTCGACGGCGTCCACGGATCTCCGGCGGCCGGATATTTCTCGGGGTCTCCGGACGCCTCGAACGCCGGGACGGAGATGTCGTGCACGCGCAGGTGGTCCGGGTGCGGGTAGCCCTTTTGGTCGTCGGAGTAGGTGACGATCACCTGAGGCCGTTCCGAACGGATGATGTGCACCAGCTTCTCGACAGCGTCGTCGAAGTCGGCGCGGGCGAAGCATTCAGGGTTCTCATTCGCCTCGCTGCCCGGCATGCCCGAGTCCTTGTAACCCAACAGGTGCACCTCGTCGTAGCCGATGATCGCCGTAGCGGCCTCGAGCTCCTTCATGCGGACCTCGAAGAGGTTGTCCTTCACCTCGGGCTTGTCCATAGCCGGGTTCAGGATGTCGCCGGCTTCTCCCCCGGTGCAGCACACCAGGACGGTCCGCACGCCATCGGCGTGATAGCGCGCGACCGTGCCGGCCCCCTTCGAGGACTCGTCGTCAGGATGGGCGTGGACGGTGAGGAGGCAAAGCGGATTGCCGCCCTGGTCCAGCGGGGCGGGCGTCGTGCTCAGTTGCGAGGCACCTCGCTCCACGGGAGCTCGCGGGAGGGGTCGGGCTCGCGGGGCAAGCCGAGGACCCGGTCGCCCAGGATGTTTCGCATCACCTCGGAGGTCCCGCCTTCGATGGTGTTGGCACGCGATCGGAGGAAGCCGCGCACCGCTTGGGCTTCGGCGGCCTGATCGCCTCCGGCCCACGCCGCGCCCCGCGCCCCGAGGAGGTCGACGGCCAACTCCTGGAGGCGCTGGTTGTGCTCGGCCTGTATGAGTTTGGTGACAGAGCCTTCGGGGCCCGCCGGCTTGCCGGCGCGGCGCGCCGCGGCAGAGCGGAGGTTCGTGACCTTTATCAAGCGGGCCTCGATGAGTTGACTCATGAGGCGGTCCCGGAGCACGGGGTCGTCCCACGCTCCGACTTCGCGGGCCTTGCGCACCAGGTCGTCCGCAGGTCCGCCCCCGACGTTGCCGCCACCGGTACTTCCCGCGCCCGACAGGGCGACCCGCTCGTTCATCAGCGTGGTGGTGGCGACTCGCCAACCATCGCCCTCCGGCCCGAGCCGGTCCGAGTCAGGAATGCGGACGTCCGTGAAGAACACCTCGTTGAATTCCGCGTCGCCCGTCATCTGCTTGAGGGGACGCACCTCTACGCCCGGGGCCTTCATGTCGACGATGAAATAGGTGAGGCCCTGGTGCTTGGGCAGGTCAGGGTTGGAGCGGGCGATGAGCAGCCCCCACTTCGCCATGTGGGCGAAGGTGGTCCACACCTTCTGACCGTTGACGACCCACTCCTCGCCGTCTCGCACGGCGCGGGTCGAGAGACCGGCGGCATCGGACCCGTTACCCGGCTCGCTGAAGAGCTGGCACCAGATTTCCTTGTTCTGGACCATCGGCAGCAGGTACTTGGCCTTTTGATCCTCGGTCCCCCATTGCAGGATGGTGGGACCGCCCATTCCGATGCCGATGATGTTCCACGAGCGCGGCACCTGAAAGCGGTTGAGCTCGTCGTTGACGATGCGGGCCTGGGCCGGCGCGAGCCCCGCACCGGCGTACTCGGCGGGCCAGGTGGGCGCGGCCCAGCCGGACTCCCCCAGATCGGCCAGAAACTGTTCGACGTCGAGAGCCACCCGCGCCGAGCCGAGCGTGCTGTGGTCGCCCGATTCGATCGCCGCGACCCAGTCGGCAGGCAGGTGCGCAACCAGCCACTCCCGAACCTGCTCCCGGATCTGATCGTCCGTCAGTTCACTCGGGCGCGTGCCTGTAGTTGTCGCCATCGGCGCCGACAGTAGTAGCGCTACGCCGCAGCCGGCGTAGCGGGCTCAGCCCCTGGGGTCAACGGCCAGGGCGAGGTCTTCCTGGCTCATCGTCGAGCGCCCGGGGATTTCCTGCTTCTGGGCCAGCTCGGTCAGCTGCTCTTTGGTCAGGTCCTTGGTGTCGGCCGACGTGGGGGCGCCGAGCTCGGCTTTGCGGGCTTCCATCTTCTCGGCGAGCTGCACGAGCTTCTCGTTGCCCAGGCTCGAGCGCAGCGGCGGGAACATGTCCTTCTCTTCCTCTTCCGCGTGGTGCTCGACGTTCTCGATGAGGACCTTGAACTTGGCGACCCAGGTCTCGCTACCTACTTCGCCCGCCTTGAGCTCCTCCAACAGCGTCTTGGCCACGCCGTGCTCCTCGAAGCCCTCCGCAACAACGTCATTCATCTCCTCTGACGTCGGCTTGATCGCCGGGTAGAAGATTTCTTCCTCGATGGTCGTGTGGACCTCGAGCGCCTCGAAGATCTTGGGGGCGAGTTCCTGCAGGGTGCCCTTGTCGTCAGCCTCTTCGGCAGTCTTGAACCGCTTGAACAGGCCGCGGACTTGGTTGTGGTCTCCGGTGAGAAGTGCGATGGCATCCATACCCACAACTCTTTCCCAGCGGGAGGATCGCCAACCCCCCCGTCAGGTCGGAACCAGTTCGTCGCTTCCGGTTTCCTCGTCCTCGATCAGCTGGTAGCCGCAGAGCTCAGCGAGCAGGTGGTGGCCTTCGTCAGGGCCGGTCGCGATCAACTCGTCGCCCGCGGCAAGCACCAGGTCAGGGCGGGGGCGGTATACGGCGCGACCGTTTCGGCGCAGTGCGAGGAGGTTGAACCCCGTCTCCGTCTCGAGGTGCATGTCGCGCAGAGTTCGGCCGTCGGCGTGCGAATTGGCGGCAACGGGAACGCGGGCCACGACCTCCTCCGCCTCCCCGAGTGCGAGGGCGAGAATCGGGTGGAGCTCTTCACCCTCCTCCAGCAGCCAGACCATCTGCGCGGCCGCGTCGCCGAGTTCCTCTGCCGAACGGGAAAGGTGGATAAGGCCGCGCAGCGTGTCGGGGTCGGCCTGGTCCCGTGCGGCGCGCAGCACCCAGGACTGCAGGCTCTCCTGCATCTGGTCGAGCCGGTCCTCGAGGCTCGTCACTTCCGCGGCCAAGCCTGCGTCCTGCAGGACCAACGCGGAGTAGGCCAGACCGACCGCCAGCTCCGAGGTGTTCTTCATCTCGACAAGCACATCGACGGCCCGATCGAGATCAGTCAGCGCGACCGGGTCCTCGATCGGACGCGCTACCCACTCCGGCGCGCCGGCCAACCGACGCAGTTCAGGGATTCCTTCCGCGAGGCCTTGGAAGAAGACGACGTCGCCCGCCATGAGGATCTCGTCGCCGTCGACGTCGGTGATCCAGTGACGCTCCCCGCGCCGGACGGCCACCACGCTCATACCGGTCTCCGTCGGCAACTCGAGCTCGGCGAGCTTGCGGTGGTCCATCTCGGAGTTCTCCCGAATGCGGACCCGGTGAGAGACCTCTTCGGCGCCGGCGAGGTCCGACACGAGGGGCCGGGGGATTCCGAGGCGGTGGGTGACGATGTGGGAGATATCGGCCGCCGCGGCCGCAATCCGGTCGATGGCGCCGACCACTCGTAGAACCGACGCCATTGCATCGGCTTCCTTGGGAGAGCGGGCTGCAAGGACACACACCGCCCGCATGTCGTGCACCAGGTCGTCCAAGCCGTCGCGCAGCTCGTCCACGAACTCGGCCATGTCGCTGTCGCCGAAGTAGAGCGACGTATAGGCCAGGTCCACCATGAGGGCGGAAACGTCCTTCGCCTCGGCGAGCATGACGCGTAGATTGCGCGGCGTATTTGCAGCTGCTTCCCGTCGGCCCATAGCGCTCAGCTCAAGCGTAGGGGGAAGAGCGGACTCGCCGCAGCTGGTGGCTACGGAGCCAGCGGGTTGATCGCCTGGGCAAGATCGAGGTCCTTCTGAGTGAGCCCTCCGGCGTCGTGGGTGCTGAGGCGCAAAGTCACGTTCTTCCACCGGATGTCGATGTCGGGATGGTGATTGGCGGCCTCCGCCCGCTCGCCTAGCGCGGTGACGAATTCGAGGGCCTTTGGAAAGGTGCCGCAGTCGAAAGTGCGAACGATTTCGTCGCCTTGTCGCTCCCAGCCCAGGTTGGGAAGGGCAGCATCGATGGTCGAGTGGTCGAGAAGGCTCATATGGCTGTCTCCTGATCAAGAAGGTGGGCGAAGCGTTCGCGGGCAGCCGCGGCGCGAGTCGGAATGTGCTCGGTGGGGATCTCGGCGGGCTTGTATTCCTTCAACAGCCGGCGCGCTACCGACACGCGGTGAACTTCGTCAGGGCCGTCGTAGATGCGAGCGGCGCGGGCGGCGCGATACATGTGCTCGAGAGGAAGGTCTGCCGAGAAGCCGAGCGAGCCGTGAGCCTGGATGGCGCGATCGATGACGTTGTAAAGGACCTGGGCGCCGAAGTACTTGATCATGGCGATCTCGTTGCGGGACGCGGATGCGCCGTCGCGGTCCATCTTCCAAGCTGCGTGGAGCGTCATCAGGCGCGCTGCCTGCATCTCGGCCGCTGAATCGGCCACCCAGGCCTGCACGATTTGCTTCTCGGCAAGGAGCGAGCCGGCCGTCTCGCGGGAAACGGCTCGCTCGCACAACATGTCGAAGGCGCGCCGGCTCTGGCCGAGCCAGCGCATGCAGTGGTGGATCCGACCGGGGCCCAGGCGCTGCTGCGCGAGACGAAAGGCGTCGCCCTCGTTTCCGATGAGGTTCCCATAGGGCACGCGGACATCGCGATAGAGGATCTCGGCGTGATTACCGAGGCGGCCGAATGCGTGCTCGTTGTCGTCCATCGTCGCGATGTCGCGGACGATTTCGACACCGGGTGCGTCCGCGGGCACGATGATCATCGACATCCCTTGGTAGGGATGGACGTCGGGGTTGGTCACCGCCATGACGATCAGGAAGTCGGCGACGGAGCCATTCGTGGTGAACCATTTGTGCCCGTTGATCACCCATTCGTCGCCGTCGCGCATGGCCGACGTGGTGAGCATCTTGGGGTCGGCGCCCGCGCCCGGTTCCGTCATTGAGAACGCGGAGCGGACGGTGCCGTCGAGAAGGGGCTGGAGCCACTTGTCACCATGCTCCTCACGGCCGGACTGTTCGATGCCGATCGCGATGAGCTCGGCATTACCGGAGTCGGGTGCGTTATTGCCGAATATGACCGGCGCCAGACGGCTCATTCCCAGGATCTCGTGCATCAGGCCGAGGCGGACCTGGCCGAAGCCCTGGCCCCCCAGGGCGTGCGGCAGATGCGCCGCCCATAGGCCCCGGTCCTTTACTTGTCGCTTGAGCGGCTCCATCGCCTGCCACAGCCTTGCCTCAGAGAGGCCGGCGACCTCGAGAGGAAAGACCTCACTGCGCACGAACGAGTCCATCCAGTCGAGTTGCTCCTGGACCTCCGGCTCGGTCTCGAAGTCCCAACCCACGTGTGCCAGCCTAAGTGCCCATGTTGCTGGTCGGCTCGTCCAACGCGCTCGTCGGGTTCGAGAGGGGCATCGAGATCCTTGGCGCGGGCGGGTCCGCGCTGGACGCGATCGAGGCGGTGGTACGCGTCGTGGAGGACAACCCGGAGGATCACACGGTCGGCTACGGCGGAATCCCGAACCTCGACGGGGTCGTGGAACTCGACGCTTCGATCATGGATGGCGCCACTCGGCGAGCTGGAGCAGTGGGGGGAATGCGCGGCTACCGCGCCGCGATCACGGTCGCCCGCGCCGTGATGGAGCGACTACCCCACGTGCTCGTCGTCGGCGAAGGCGCCAGTGCCTTCGCCGCGAGTATCGGGCTGCAGGAGGAGAACCTGCTCTCGCCCGAGGCGGAGAGGATCTGGCGAGACGGCATAGAAGGGCGGCTCGACAAAGACTCGATGTTGGAGCGAATGGCCGCCGCCGTAGCGGGCCTGCGGGGTCCCGCGGCCGAGCTCGACGCCGGAACTGTCGACGTGCTTGCTCAGGACGCGACGGGATCTGTTGCTTCCGCGGTGAGCACGAGTGGCTGGGGTTGGAAACACCCCGGCCGGCTCGGCGACACGCCGGTCATCGGGGCCGGGAACTACTGCGACAACCGGTATGGGGCTGCCGCCTGCACCGGTCTCGGCGAGCTCGCGATTCGAGCCGGCACCGCCCGCACCGCCGTCGACGCCCTCGCCTCCGGATTGGACGCCGCGGCGGCGAGCGCCCGGGCTCTCGAGGACCTGGCCGAGCTCCGGCCACCGGATGCGGCTTCGATGAACGTGGTGGTCCTCGGGGCCGACGGCTCGCACGGGGCCGCGTCGCTGCATGCGACTGCGACTTATGCGGTGTGGGACGACACCATGAGCGCGGGCGAACTGAGGCCCCGCGTGCACGTTCGGCTTTCCTGAGAGAATCCCCCAGTGGACGTCCTCGTAGTCGTTGGAAACGCCGAAGTGCCGCCGCATCTGGCGGGTCGAGCCAGTCACGTGGTGCACACGGACTCGTTGTCGCCTGCCGACATTGCGCACACCCGGACGCATATCCCGAGATCAGTCGGGGTTATCGGCCCTCTGGAGTCTGCAGTGGCGCTACATGAAGCGGGACTTCCCGTGACGTTGTACACCGACCGCCGCGATGTCGCCGGAGAGGGGATCCGGGTTCTGCCCCTGGCCGATGACGGCGCGCCGCTGGACGCGGCTCCGTCCCTGGTGGAGCTGTTCGGCAACACGCCCTTGGTCCGGCTGGACCGCGTAGGACGAGAACTTGATTGTCATCTGCTGGGGAAGCTGGAGATGATGAACCCCGGATCGAGCGTGAAGGACCGGCCCGCGCTCACGATGATCGAGGCGGCCGAGCGCGACGGTCGGCTTCAGCCCGGCGGAACGATCGTCGAGCCGACATCGGGCAACACCGGCGTCGGCCTCGCCATCGTCGCTGCGAGGAAGCGGTATCGGTGCGTGTTCGTGTGTCCCGACAAAGTCGCACCCGAGAAGATTGCGCTGCTGCGGGCTTACGGCGCGGAGGTTGTGGTCTGCCCGACCGCGGTGCCGCCGGAGCACCCGGAGAGCTACTACTCGGTGTCGAACCGGCTCGCCGAGGAGATCCCGGGCGCGTTCAAGCCGGACCAGTACTCGAATCCGGCCAATCCCCAGGCGCACGTGGAGACGACCGGACCGGAGATCTGGCGGCAGACGAGCGGCCGGATAACGCACCTGGTTGCCTCGGTGGGAACGGCCGGCACGATCACCGGGCTCGGGCGGTATCTGAAGTCCCAGAACCCCGACGTGCAGATCATTGGCGCCGACCCGGAGGGTTCGGTTTACTCCGGCGGCTCGGGGCGGCCCTATTTGGTGGAAGGTATCGGCGAGGACTTCTGGCCCGGCAACTGGGATGCGTCGGTGGTGGATCGCGTCGTCATGGTGAGTGACCGCGACTCGTTTCTCACGGCGCGTCATGTGACACGAGAAGAAGGAATCCTGGTGGGCGGGTCGGCCGGCACCGCGGTCTGGGCGGCGCTCGAAGTCGGCAAGGAGCTGGGACCGTCCGACGTGGTTGTCGTGATATTGCCGGACTCGGGCCGGGGGTACCTCTCGAAGCTCTACAACGACCGGTGGATGGCGGACTACGGGTTCCTTCGTTCGACGGGCCGGACGGCCGGGGAGGTGCTGGCGTTGAAACGCGGCCCGCTCCCCCACCTGGTTCACGTGCACCCCGACGAGACGGTGCGCACCGCGATCGCCATCCTGCGGGAGTACGAGGTCTCGCAGGTGCCGGTCGTGGCGCACGAGCCGCCGGTCGCCATGGGCGAGGTGGTGGGCGCCCTGCATGAGGCCGACGTCATGCGTCTGGCTTTCGACGACCCGACCGCACTCGATCGGGCGGTGAGCGAGGTGATGGGACCGGCCCTGCCGATTATCGGCGCGGGCGAGCCGGTCGAGCAGGCGGTGAATCTTCTGGAGAAGGGCCCGGCCGCCCTGGTCGTAGACGCCGGGCATCCCATCGGTGTGCTCACACGATCGGACATCGTCGAATATCTGGCATCGTCGAGCCGATGAGCACCTCTCCCGGCTTCGAGACCCGCGCCATCCACGCTGGACAGGAGCCGGACCCTGTCACTGGAGCCGTAGTCCCGCCCATTTCTTTTTCGACGACGTTCGCGCAGTCGGCGCCCGGCGAGCACGGTGGGTACGAGTATTCGCGCTCGGGTAACCCGACCCGCACTGCTCTCGAGGAATGCATCGCCTCGCTCGAGGGCGCGGCGACCGGTCTGGCCTTTGCGAGCGGACTCGCCGCGGAGGACGCGCTAATCCGGACGCTGGCCCCCGGCGCGCACCTGGTGCTCGGTCACGACGCCTATGGCGGCACGTATCGGTTGATCGCTCGCATTCATGGTGAAGCGGGGACATTGAGCCACAGCACGGTGGACCTCACGCGCCCTGAAGCGCTGGAGGAGGTCTGGCAGGACGGCACGTCGATGGTGTGGTTCGAGACACCCACCAATCCGCGGCTCGATCTGATCGACATCGCTCCGGTGGCTGCGTTCGCGCACGACCGAGGTGCGCTGATCGTAGTCGACAACACGTTCGCCACCCCTTACCTGCAGAACCCGATCGCTTTCGGGGCGGACGTGGTCGTGCATTCCGCGACGAAGTACCTCGGCGGGCATTCCGACGTGGTTGGCGGCGTGCTCGCGGTTGCCGACGGCCAGCAGGAGTTGGTCGACAAGTTGCGCTTCCTTCAATACGCGGCGGGAGCCGTCCCGGGACCGCTCGATTGCTATCTGGTGCTGCGCGGTCTCAAGACCCTGGCCGTCCGCATGGAGCGGCACACCGCGAATGCCCGGGCGGTCGCTGAGATGCTGGCATTGCACGAGGCCGTGGAACGGGTGATGTATCCGGGCAACGGCGGGATGGTGTCGTTCATCTGCAAGGGCGGCGAAGCGGCCGCGCTGGAGATTGCGAAGCGGACGCAGCTGTTCACGCTGGCCGAATCGCTTGGCGCGGTCGAGTCGCTGATCTGCCACCCATCGCGCATGACGCACCTGAGCGTCGTGGGCTCACCACTGGCGGTTGATCCCGCCTTGCTGCGACTGAGCGTCGGCATAGAAACCGTCGAAGACCTGCTCGCGGATCTGAAGCAAGCTCTCGCCGGCTGAGCCGTGGCGGACGGCCTGGTCATAACAGGAACCGTTGGGGCCGGTAAGACGTCGACGCTGTATCAGGCGTGTGAGTTACTCGTGCGAGCGGAGGTCCCGCATTGCGCCCTCGATGTCGATGCGCTGTGGAGTGGCTTCCCCGGCTGGTGCGATACGGAGATGTCGCTTCGTAACGTGCGCGCCGTGTGGTTGAACTTTCGCTCGGTTGGCGCGGAGAAGCTGTTGCTGGCTGACGTGGTGGAAACCCCGGAGCACGCGGAACGATTCAAGGTTGTATGTGAACTGGATCGAATCGAGGTGTGCCGCCTACGCGTCGACAAGGAGGAGGTTGCGCGCCGACTCGGCAACCGGGACAGCGGGCCGCGGCTCGACCGGCACCTGGCCCGCGCTGTAGAACTCGACGCGCTGTTGGAGCAAGCCGACATCGGCGACTTTGTCGTCGACGCAAACGGCAAGGACCACCTAGCGGTGGCGCGAGAAGTCCTCGCAGCGGTGGGCTGGCTCTAGGTCTACTGGACGCGCCGCGAGTCCTTAGTTCGCGGGCCAAGCCGGCGCGGAGCGTTGACTTTCCTACGCCGGGGCCGACGCCGCTGATCGGGATCCAACGGTGGCGCGTCATTACAGCCGCTCCAGGGCGGCGCCGTAGAGGAGGCCGGGGAGGACTTCGGTTACCTGCCAGCCGCACTTTCTGGCGAGGGCGTCCAGTTCATCCGGCGACATCCAATACAGGTCGAACCACTCAGTCGTGATGTTGCGGAAGCGCGTACGCAGCCGAATTTGACCGGGTGGGAGTCCTGCGGCGCGGTTGCGCTCGTGGTAGGTGGCGTGCCAGGGCGGCGCGTCACCGGCAGTGGGGTCGAGGCACGTGCCGACGATGGTTGCGCCGGGGTTCGCGAGCCGAGCGAAGGCGTCGAACATCCGAGCGGCGCGCTCGGCGGTACCGAGCAGGCCGAGATTGTTGCCCAGAGCGACGAAGGTGTCGAATCTCCGCGAGGTGGTCGCCGCCAGGTCCGTCACCTCGCCGATGAACGTGTCTCGCACCCCGCGCTGTCGGCAAGTCTCGATAGCCCCGGGTGACACGTCGAGCGCCAGAACTTCCGTGCCTCGGGTCTGCAGCGCAAGGCTGGCGCGGCCCGCCCCAGCTCCCAGGTCCAACACGCGACCCCGACACCGGTCGAGCGCCCAGCGGTCGCGTTCATGCCAATCCGCGGGCTCGAGGAAGTAGTCGGACGTGTCCGCATTGACCAATCCGTCATCGCGTTCGTATATGACGTCGAGCAGATCCGCGCCGTCGAGCGTGTTGAGTAGCGCTTCGCCGAACGCATCGCCTACTGCCGGCTGAGGATTGTCCCGGTCCATCCCCGAGGGTGACATGTGGCGGGTGACTCCCGCCGAGAATTCGGGGCGCGCCTTAGTCCCTCTGCTGCATTACGTCCCAGAGGTGGTGGATGGGGTCGTGCGCCATGTACCGGGAGATGGTCGCCACCCTGAATGACGCGCCGTCGCTGCGTCGACCGGGACGGCCCCACTGATGGCTGCTCACGCCCTCGAGTCGCGTCGCGAGCAGTTCGGCGGCGTCGAGAAGGTCCGCGATCACGGTGCGGGGATCCTGTTCCTCGTAGCGGTCGTCGACCGCGCTCGCGTCCTGGTCCCAGTTCTCGAACAGCGGGTCGTCCTCGTTCAGCATGAGGTCGAGTCGCTCGAGGTATATGCGGTAAACGTCACGGACATGGCAGGCGTATTCGAGCGACGACCAGGTGGAGTCGTCCGGTCGGCCGGACGCGACGAGCCCCTTGTCGAGAGCCTTTCGCCAGCGCGCCGCGTTGTCGCGAACTAGTCCCGGAACCTCGTCGGCCTTCGCCTGGCTCGCGTCAAAACCACAATCCGGGCATTCGCGCTCGAGGACCCAGGTCCAGTCCTTGGTGTCGGGCACGATCACGCTCGCAAGGTACCTCTCGACGAGGAGGCTCTTACCGGAAGTATGTAAAAGGTACTTGACGTGACGTACAGTTCGCTTTACATTCCCTGCATGAGCGAAACCGAACCAAGCACTGCCGCCCAGCGGCGCCACCTGTTTCCCCGCTGGCCATCGGACCGAGTGGTCTGGGGGCTGCTGATTCTCGGAGTGGCAGCCGCGTTTCTCGCGGGCGTCGAACCCGCATATGGGTTGATCCCGGGAGCACTCGCGGGAGGAATCCAGCATGTGGCCGGCCATGCGTCGGCCTGGCGTCGGGGCGGCGTCGAACGCGCCTTCATCATGGAGTCGAGCGCCATCTCGTTCTACGTGGTCGTCGTGCTGCTGGCGCTGGCGGCGGTGTTGCAGGCAACGGGTGTGACCGACATCGGCATCCACTGGCTGGCGATTGGCGCCTTCTACATCGACACCATCGTTCGCAGCGTGCGCGAGCACCGGTACGTGTAGTTGCGCAACTACCTGCCCAAACTTCGAGCGGACAAGGGCTGGACCCAAGCGGATCTCGCAGACCGCCTCGGCGTGTCCCGGCAGACCGTCATCTCCATCGAACGGGGCCGCTTCGACCCGTCGCTGCCGCTCGCGTTTCAGATAGCTGAGGTCTTCGGTCAGTCGATCGAGCAAATCTTCGACCCCACCGGCTGACGCGTCCGGCTAACGGAAGTCACGGCTGGCCACCGACATCACCGGAAGGTGCAGGGGGGTAAACGTTTCGGCGACCACGTTGGTCACGCCCTCCGCCCGCTCCAACCGGCCCCGGATGATTAGCGCGGCGGCGGTCCCCGCGACCTTGCGGTGGCGGGCCCACGCACCGGGCGAACAGATGATGTTGACCATCCCCGTTTCGTCCTCCAGGTTGAGGAACGTGGTGCCTCCCGCAGTGGACGGTCTCTGGCGGTGTGTCACCACTCCCCCGACCTTCACGGTGTCCCCCGGATTGGCGCCGGCAAGTGCAGCCGACGACAACACACCCGCCGCGTCGAGCTTCGAACGAATCAACTCGACCGGATGACCGCTGACCGCGATGCCCGTCGCCCAGATGTCAGATGCCATCTCCTCCGTTGTCGTCATGGAGTCGAGTGGCGGCGCGTCTGCCCCGACGACGATGCCGTCCAACTTCTCCGGTGCCGCGGCCTGCGCCACGGCTCCGGCTGCCCACAACGCGTCGCGCCGTCGAGCGCCGCCGGCCTGGAAGCAACCGAAAGCACCCGCGGTCGCCAGAGCTTCGACCTGAGCGGCGCTGAGTTGGGCGCGGCTGGCCACGTCGGCCATGTCGACGAACGGACCCCGCGCGTCCCGCACCGCTTCGATCTTCTGCGCAAGATCTGAACCGATCCCCCGGATCGCGGACAGCCCCAGCCGAACCGCCGCCCCGGTCCCATCGGGCGCAGATCTCACCGCTCCGGGCGTGCTCTCGCGCTTTCGGGCGTACTTGTGCCCGTCCAGCGGACACAAGTACGCCCGCTGGGTGGACTCCACGCCCGGAGCGCGGGTTGGTACGCCCGCGGGGTCCCACGCCAGAGCGTCTAACGGTTCAAGGGTCGGGGCCGCGTCGCTGGCGTTGACGTCGGGGCCGCGCACCTCGACGCCGTGGCGCCGGGCATCGGCCACCAGTGTCTGGGGTGAGTAGAAGCCCATCGGCTGGGCCTTCAGTAATGCGGCGCAGAAGGCGGCCGGGTAGTGCAGCTTGAACCAGGCCGACGAATAGACGAGATAGGCGAACGACACCGAGTGCGACTCGGGAAAGCCGAAGTTGGCGAACGCGGCGAGCTTGTCCCAGATGGCGTCCGCGGTTTCACCCGATATACCTCGTACTGCCATGCCCTCGTAGAACCGTCCCCGCAGCCGTTCCATCCGCTCACCCGATCGTTTCGAACCCATGGCTTGGCGTAACTGGTCGGCCTCCGACGCGCTGAAGCCGGCCACGTCGATGGCCATCTGCATGAGCTGCTCCTGGAACAGCGGCACGCCAAGCGTCTTCTTCAGCGCGGGTTCGAGCAGCGGATGCAGATAGGTGACCGGTTCTGCCCCGTTGCGCCGCCGGATGTAGGGGTGGACCGATCCGCCCTGGATGGGGCCAGGCCGGATCAATGCGACTTCGACGACGATGTCGTAAAAGGTCCGGGGACGCAGACGCGGCAACGTGGCCATCTGGGCGCGGCTCTCCACCTGGAACACGCCGATCGAGTCGGCCGCGCACAACATGTCGTACACCTCGTCCTCCTGCGGCAGCGTGGCCAGGTCGACCTCCACACCGTGGTGGTCGCGTACGAACTCCAGGCAGTAGTTGAGGGCGGAGAGCATGCCGAGGCCGAGCAGGTCGAACTTCACGAGACCGACCGCGGCGCAGTCGTCCTTGTCCCACTGGAGGACGGTTCTGTCTTTCATGCGCCCCCACTCGACGGGGCACACCTCCGATACCGGCCGGTCGCAGATCACCATGCCGCCGGGGTGGATCCCAAGATGACGCGGCAGGTGATGGATCTTTGCCGCGAGCTCCAGCACCGGACCCGGCACATCGATGTCACCCGGTTCCGGAAAAGGGCCCCACGGGCCTAGTTGCTTCGACCATGCGTCGAGCTGACCTTGCGGGTGCCCGAGTGCCTTCCCCGCGTCTCGCAGCGCGGACCGGGGACGGTAGGAGATGACGTTGGCGACGAGCGCCGCGTTCTCCCGTCCGTACCGCTCATAGACGTACTGGATCGCCTCTTCGCGCCGGTCGGACTCGATGTCGATGTCGATATCGGGTGGACCGTCCCGCGCCGGCGACAGGAAGCGCTCGAACAACAAGCCCAGCGATACCGCGTCGGCCGCGGTGACACCGAGCGCGTAACAGACCGCAGAGTTGGCGGCCGAGCCGCGACCCTGACACAGGATCCCCCGGTTGCGACAGAACTGCACGATGTCCCACACCACGAGGAAGTAGCCGGGGAAGCCGAGCTGCTCGATGATCTCGAGCTCGCGGTCGATCTGCGCCCATGCTCCCGGGACGCGCTCCTCTCCCCGTCGTCCATAACGACGTGTTGCGCCTTCCTCAGTGAGATGGCGCAGCCAGCTCATCTCCGTGTGATCCTCAGGAACGGGCCAGTCGGGCAAGCGGGGCGCGACCAGCTTCAGGTCGAAGGCACACTCCGCGCCGATGCGGGCGGCGGCCTCCACCGCGCCCGGCCAGCGAGAGAAACGCCGCGCCTGTTCCGCACCCGACCTCAGGTGCGCGGCCCCCGACACGGGCAACCACGGATCGGCCTCGTCCAGCGACCGGCGCGCCCGCACGGCTGCGAGCGCGCCGGCCAAGCGACGTCCCGCCGGAGTTGCGTAGTGGACGTTGTTGGTGGCGACGACGTCGACCCCCGCGTCACAGGCGAGCGACACGAGTACGTCGTTACGGACGGAGTCGGTGGGCCCGCCGTGGTCCCAGATCTCGACCGCGACCGAGTCGCGGCCGAACACCGCGACGAGGTCGGCCAGGGCGCGGGCGGCGGCGGCGGGACCCTCCCTTTCGAGCGCGGCGGGCACGGTCCCTTTGCGGCATCCGGTGAGCACCCGCCAATGGCCGCCGTGCACGTCGGCCAAGCCCGACAACGAATACACCGGCCTGCCTTTCACTGGCTCGTCTCCCCGGACGGGCGCCCCAACCCGTCCTCCTCCGACGGCGGGGGACCCCCCACCCCCGCCTCGGCCGTGATGACCTTGAAGCTGCGCTCTCGTGATGGCGCGGGCCAGTCGGGCGTAGCCCTCCGGACCACGGGCCAGGACG